>WBOU01000009.1:0-160184 GCA_009268125.1 Chloroflexia bacterium SDU3-3
GCCCTGGAGGTCGGGTGACCGATGGAGGGAGCCAGTGCGCATGGACGAGGGCTTCCCTGGCCTGCCACGAGCGTGGGCGCGACGCGCCTGCGGTGGCGGTGGCCGATGGGGGAAGGGACAAAGACCGAGACGAACTTGCAGCAGTTGGTTGGCGAGGGTGCTGCACCCCTGAGCCAGTGGCGTGCGTTGAGCGCGGTGGCCCCACCCCGTCCCATCTCGAACCGGGTCGTGAAACACCGCAGCGCTGAAGGTACTGGCTCCCCTGGAGCTGGGAGACAAGGTCCGCGCGCCCACCATATCAAGAAGCGGCTAGAGGAAACTCTGGCCGCTTTTTTGTATATTTCAATAAGCCAGTTCACACCTTGTGGAAAAGATCTCTCTTATTCTCTTAAAAAGAGATTATTTCATGCCGGAACCCTTCCAATTTACCCACTTTTGTGGGACAATAGAAATATGGGAGCAGGTTGTTTGGCGGCGTAAGGCTCAACACCGCTAAAACAGCATTACCACGTAGTAAAAAACTCCCTGTACGTCAATTAAGCTATAGAACATCTCCTAATTGACGTCAGTGTTAGGAGGGGGTGGGGCAATGAAAGAACTTCCGATCATTGGAGACATCGTTCTGGTAAAAGCCGCTGACGGCTTGCCAGAGCGAACTGGCATTGTCTTGCGTGTTCGCACACGCAAAGACGGCTACTGGACAGCAGCCGAGCTTCTGATCGACGGCAGCATCCAGTGGATCAACAAAGGGCATCTTGTACGTGTTGTCGGACGCCCTAAAGGGATTAGCCGCATCGATCAGCCATCGAGGCGCACCCATGGGTGGTTTGTGCGTATCTATGAAGGCAAACGCACACGCGTAGCTCGCCTCTTCAGCGACCAGAAGCACAATGGTATCGGGCCAGCACTAGAAGCTGCGCTCGCATTCCACAAGTCTGAGTCCGAGCTGGTGCAGCAAGCTCAGCAGATCCACGCGCCTGCCGTAGGATAATGGGTCAGCCCCATCCCCGGGGACTTCCATCCGAGTACTATTCTCCAGCTTCTGAGAATACTATACTCCCCATCTTCAAATAGCATGGTAGATAATATGTGCTTTTGACCATCGCTGAACCGAGCCAGCAGCTTGGCGGAGCCGTACCTAGTACTATTTTCTTCCCTCTATTTGCATAGATGGGATGAACCAGTATAGAGTCCCTTCACCTACAACGCCATGATTCACTCATGGCGTTGTTTTTTTGATACAGGCATGCGACAATGGGCGATATCGCATTGCCCCTAGGAAAGAAGTATGGTATCAGCTATGACAGACGATACCGAATACCAGCCGACGCCCTATGCTATCGATGTCTTTACCGCGCCGCGTGCCATTGCGGTAATCGGCGCGACCGAGGAGCCACATAGCTTTGGGCGCACCGCGCTCTGGAATCTGATCAGCAGCCCATTTGGCGGCACCGTCTACCCCATCCACCCCACACGGTCGAGCGTGCTAGGGATCAAGGCATACCCCCATGTCAATGCCGCGCCCGAGCAGATAGACCTAGCTATCATCGTCACCCCCACCAGCACTGTACCGGCGCTGGTGCGCGAGTGCGCCCAGGCGCGGGTGAAGGGGGCGATTATTGTGACATCGGGGTTTCGCGCACTGGGCGCATCCGGAGTGGCGCTTGAGCAGCAGGCGCTGGCCGAGGCCCGCAAGACGGGCATGCGCCTGATGGGGCCAAATAGCCTCGGGCTGATCCACTCGCAGGGGCACCTGAACGCCAGCTGTGCGCGCGCGATGCCCAAGCCAGGAAATCTGGCCTTTATCAGCCATAGCGCGGCGCTGGCGACAGCCGTGCTAGATTGGAGCCTGCAGGAAAATATCGGCTTTAGCCACTTTATCTCGCTTGGATCGATGCTCGATATTGGCTGGGGCGATATGATCGACTATCTGGGCAGCGACCCCTCCACCGATAGCATCGTGATCTATATGGAGTCGGTAGGCGATGCCCGCGCATTTCTATCGGCAGCACGCGAGGTGGCGCTGGCCAAGCCGATCGTGGTGCTCAAGGCGGGCCGTAGCGAGCAGGCCGCTCGCTCGCTGGCCGCCCATACCGGCAGCCAGATTGAGCGCGACGAGATCTTTGATGCCGCGCTTCGGCGCTGTGGGGTGCTGCGCGTCGCCTCAATCGCCGAGATGTTCGCCATGGCCGATGCGCTGGCACGCCAGCCGAGGCCGCGCGGCCCACGGCTCTCGATCATCACCAACGCCGGCGGGCCAGGCATATTGGCTGCCGACACCCTCATCGCCAGCCATGGCGCGCTGGCCACGCTCAGTTCCGCTACGATCGAGCAGCTCGACCAGATCCTGCCCACCGCGTGGGCCGAGTCGAACCCAGTAGATCTGCAGGGCGACGCCAAGGCCCCACGCTATGCTGCCGCCATCGATATCGTCGGGCGTGACCCCCAGGTGGATGGGCTGCTGGTGATCCTTAACCCCACCCTGATGTCGGAGCCAGACGAGACGGCCCAGCAGCTGAGCCGCTACGCGCATACGATTGGCAAGCCGCTGCTGGCCAGCTGGATGGGCGGCGACATGATCGCCAACGGCGCGCGGCAGCTGAAGCAGGCGGGCATCCCAGTATATGCCTACCCCGATGTGGCGGCGCGCACATTTTCGTATATGTGGCAGTATAGCGAGAATCTGCGCAGCCTCTACGAGACGCCCGCGCTCCCAAGCAGCAGCCCGATCAACCGTGCCCGCATCTGCGAGATCTTCGAGCAGGCCGATCGCGAGCAGCGCACGCTCCTTTTGGAAATAGAGTCCAAACATGTGCTTGAGGCCTACGGCATACCGGTATGCCCTACATTCGCGGCCAGCTCGCCAGCGCAGGCAGTAGCGCTAGCCGAAACTCTGGGGTACCCTGTGGTTATGAAGCTGCAGGGCGCCGAGATCGCTCATAAAAGTGACCTAGGCGGTGTTCGGCTGAATCTACAGACCAGCGAGCAGGTATCGGCCACCTTTTACGAGCTGATCGCCACCGCGCAGCAGCATAGTCTCACATCATATACCGTCAGCATCCAGCCCATGGTGCAGGGCCGTGGCTACGAGCTGATCATTGGCAGCATAGCAGACCCACAATTTGGGCCAGCGCTGCTCTTTGGCGCTGGCGGCGACCTTGTTGAGATCCACCAAGATCGAGCGTTTGGTCTGCCGCCGCTCAACACCACGCTTGCCCGCCGCATGATGGAGCAGACGCGGATCTTCCATGCGCTACCAGGCGTGCGCGGGCGGCCTGCAGTCGATAGCGCCAAACTTGAGCATCTGATGGTGCAGTTTAGCCAGCTTGTGATCGAGCAGCCCCGCATCCGCGCGATCGATATCAACCCGCTCTATATCGACAGCACCACGATCGCGGCCCTCGACGCGCGGATTACCCTCTACCCGCCGACGAGCAGCCTGGAGCAGCTGCCGAAGGTGGCCATCCGCCCCTACCCCGCCGAATATATCTCGCGACACCAGCTGCGCGACGGCAGCACAGTGCTGATACGGCCCATCCGCCCCGAGGACGAGCCGCTGATGATCGGATTTCACCAGTCGCTCTCCGAGCAGAGCATCTACTATCGCTTCTTTCGCTCGATGTCGTACGACCGCCGGATCGAGCACGAGCGGCTTTCGCGGGTATGCTTCCTTGACTACGACCGCGAGCTTGCCCTGGTAGCCATCAGGCAGCCGGCTGATAGTGGCAGCGAGGTGATCGGCGTGGGTCGCCTGACCCACCCGCGCAGGCTCGAAGATGCCGAGTTCGCGCTGCTGGTGAGCGATAGCGTGCAGGGAAAAGGGCTGGGCAAGATACTGCTTGGGCAGCTGGTGGACATTGCGCGCAAAGAGCAGTTTCAGCGCCTCGTTGGGTATATGCTGCCGGAGAACCGCGGGATGATCCACATCGCCGAGCAGCTCGGATTTCGGATCAAGCGATCGCTGGACATTACCGAGGCTACACTGGTGCTTTGATATGAGCGCACACAAAAACACGCTGGCTTACCCCAGCGTGTTTTTGTGTGTAGAACTGGTTGTGCTAGTCCAGGTAGCGCCGCAGCGCGCGCCCGTAGTGGGGGTGGCGCAGCTTGCGCAGGGCCTTGGCCTCGATCTGGCGGATACGCTCGCGGGTGATGCCGAACTCGCGCCCGACCTCCTCCAGCGTGCGATAGCGACCATCCTGCAGGCCGTAGCGCAGCTGGATGATGCGGCGCTCGCGCTCGGGCAGCTTCTGCAGGGCCTCATCGAGCTGCTCGCGCAGGATGTTCTGGGTGGCGTTCTCAAGCGGCGGGGCGTTATGCTCATCCTCGATAAAATCGCCCAGCACAGCGTCGCCCTCGGTGCCCACCGGCGACTCAAGCGAGACCGTCTGGCGGGCGGCATCCATGGCGCGGCGCACCTTGGAGACCGGGATGGCCATCTCGGCGGCGATCTCCTCGGAGCTAGCCTCGCGGCCAAAGCGCTGCTGCAGCTCGTTGGATGTGCGCTTGATGCGGTTGATGGTATCGCCGATATGGACAGGTAGCCGGATCGTGCGGCTCTGATCGGCGATGGAGCGGGTGATGGCCTGGCGGATCCACCAGGTGGCGTAGGTCGAAAACTTGTAGCCGCGGTGGTAGTCGAACTTCTGTGTCGCGCGCATCAGGCCAATATTGCCTTCCTGGATGAGATCCAGCAGCGACATGCCGTGGCCAAGATATTTTTTTGCAATACTGACAACAAGACGAAGGTTGGCTTGGATCAGCCGCTCGCGGGCAAGCTCGCCATCGGAACACCATTGCTGTAACAGGGCGCGCTCGGCGCTGGAACAGGCCCCCCGCTCAAGACGCTCGCTCGACTGGTCGCCGCGCTCCACGCGCTGAGCCAGCTGCGTTTCCTCCTGCGGCGTGAGCAGACGCACACGTCCGATCTCGCGCAGATACACGCGCACAGGATCGTCGATGCCTAGGGCCTCTTCGTCGATGGCCAGCTCGGCTTCTTCTTCGATTTCGACATCCTCGGGGTGAAATTCTTGTTCAGGCGCCTCGTTAGGGGCGGCGGGGTGTGTTGTATGCGCAGAGGGTGGGGTAGCAATGGGCTTCGAGCGCTCGGGAGATGACGTGTAGCTTGGGGAGAGCACCGGCTGTTCACAGGCCGCGAAGTCAAACAGATCAACGGTTTCTTTCAATGTGTTACCGCTTTCTCTTTTTCATACACGAACGCGGCGCGTTATGCAAAGTGAATATAGCACAAAGAATCGGCTTATTCAAGGCCTTTTTCCTGAGGAGTTGCTGAGTTGTGCCCTGATGCGTACGGGCTTCCTTGATAAACCGCTGATGTGTATAGTATAAATTGCTACTTTCTACAGCTTTCTTACACATATAATTCTAGTATAGAGTATAGAGCATAGGTCTTCGGCAGCGCTGCACCTACCATACACGCCACAGGGCGTGTGTTGGCGTTCTGGCGGCAGGTACCGCCGACGCGCAGCACAAATCTATGGTGGGTGCTATGGGTGCGGCAGCAATACTTCGCATTAAGAGTAAAGATGACACAAAGTCACAGGGAGTGCTATAATGCAGAGGGGCATTCCCCGTAAACGGCATACGTGATGGTCGAAGCGCACCCAAAGGCACCTGCTGGTACGCATGGTGCAGCGGTGTCTTTATCGAGCATACGAGGCAGCTGTTTCTTGCAAAGGAGGAAGGGATCATGCAAATCTTTTTGGACAGCGCCAACCTCAACGAGATCCGCGAGGCGGCGAGCTGGGGCATCCTGAGCGGCGTGACGACGAACCCGACCCTGATCGCCAAGGAAAAGGGCGCTGACTTCCAGGCCACCATCCAGGAGATCGCGTCGCTGGTGGATGGGCCGATCAGCGCCGAGACGATCTCGCTGGATGCCGAGGGGATGATCCGCGAGGGCCATGAGTACGCCAAGTGGCACCCGAACGTGATCATCAAAGTGCCAAGCACCACCGAGGGCTTGAAGGCCGTGAGCGCGCTGCACGCCGAGGGCATCCGCACCAACGTGACGCTGTGCTTCAACACCACCCAGGCGCTGTTCGCGGCGCTGGCAGGCGCGTTTGTGGTCAGCCCCTTCGTGGGCCGCGTGGATGACACGGGCGTAGATGGCATGAACCTCATCCGCGAGATCGCCCAGGTCTACCGCAACAACCCCGCGATCGAGACCAAGATCCTCTCGGCATCGATCCGCCACCCGCGCCACATCATCGACTCGGCCCTGGCTGGCGCGCACATCGCCACCTGCCCGTTCAAGGTGCTGGAGCAGAGCATGAAGCACCCGCTGACCGACAGCGGTATCGAGCGGTTCCTGGCCGACTGGAAGGCACGCACCCCCGCGCAGTAGCGATAGAAAGGTTGATATTCCGCACCGGGGCGGGCGCTTGTGGCGCTGGCCCCGGAGGCTGAATGGAGCTTTATGGCTTACACAGAAACCGACCAGCTTGTGGTCAACACCATCCGCACGCTCTCGATCGACGGCGTACAGAAGGCCAACTCGGGCCACCCCGGCCTGCCACTTGGCGCTGCGCCCATGGCCTACGTGCTGTGGTCGCGCTTCCTGCGCTTCAACCCCAAAAACCCTGGCTGGGCCAACCGCGACCGTTTCATCCTCTCGGCGGGGCACGGGTCGATGCTGCTCTACAGCATGCTTCACCTGTTCGGCTACGAGCTGCCGCTGGATGAGCTGAAGAAGTTCCGCCAGCTGGGATCGAAGACCCCCGGCCACCCCGAGGTCGGGTTCACGCCTGGCGTCGAGGCCACCACTGGCCCGCTGGGCCAGGGCTTCGGCAACGGCGTGGGCATGGCGATGGCCGAGGCCTACCTGGCGGCCACCTACAACCGCAACGGGCACGACCTGATCAGCCACTACACCTATGCGATCGTGAGCGACGGCGACCTGATGGAGGGCATCACCTCCGAGGCAGCATCGCTGGCTGGGCACCTCAAGCTGGGCAAGATCATCTACCTCTACGACGACAACAGCATCTCGCTCGACGGCCCCACCAGCCTATCGTTCACCGAGGATGTGCTGAAGCGCTTCGACGCCTACGGCTGGCACACCCAGCGCGTGGAGGATGGCAACGACCTGGATGGCATCGAGGCAGCCATCCGCGCGGCCCAGGCCGACGAGCGCCCCTCGATCATCTCGGTGCGCACGATCATCGGCTTCGGCAGCCCGCTGCAGGGCACCAACAAGGTGCATGGCAACCCGCTGGGTGCCGAGAACCTGCGCAAGACTAAAGAGGCGCTTGGCTTCGACCCCAGCCAGGAGTTCGTGGTGAAGCCCGAGGTCTACGAGTACCTGAAGCAGTTCGCCGAGCGTGGCGCGCAGCTTGAGGACGAGTGGAACGAGGCCTTTGCCCGCTACAGCAACGCCTTCGCTAGCGAGGGACAGCAGCTGAAGCAGGCCCTGGGCGGCACACTGCCGATGAACTGGGATGTGCCGCTGCCGCGCTTCACCCCTGAGGATGGCGAGCTGGCGACGCGCCAGGCATCGGGCAAGGCGCTGGTGGCGCTGAAGTCGCAGGTGCCCTGGCTATTCGGCGGCTCGGCAGACTTGGCCAGCTCGAACGAGATGCCGACCAAGGACGATGTGTCGTTCCAGCCTGGCAGCTACAACAACAGCAACGTGTGGTTCGGCGTGCGCGAGCACGCGATGGGCGCAGCGCTGAACGGCATGGCGCTGCACGGCGGCATCCGGCCCTATGGCGGCACCTTCCTGACCTTCTCGGACTATATGCGCGGCTCGATTCGACTGGCGGCGCTGAGCGAGCTGCCGGTGGTCTACGTGTTCACCCACGATAGCATCGGCGTGGGCGAGGACGGCCCGACCCACGAGCCGGTGGAGCACTTCGCCTCGCTGCGCGCGCTGCCGAACCTGGTGGTGCTGCGCCCCGGCGATGCCAACGAGAGCATCGTGGCTTGGAAGATCGCCATGGAGCGGGTGCACGGCCCGACGGCGCTGCTGTTCTGCCGCCAGAAGCTACCGGTGTTCGACCAGAGCAAGCTCGGCTCTGCCGAGGGCACCCGCAAGGGCGGCTATGTGCTGATCGACGCCGAGGGCGGCCAGCCCGAGGTCATCCTGATCGCCACTGGCTCCGAGGTCGCGATCGCGGTCGAGGCGCACGCCAAGCTGGCCGAGCAGGGCGTGAAGGCCCGCGTGGTCAGCCTGCCCAGCTGGGAGCTGTTCGCGGCGCAGGATCAGAGCTACCGCGACGAGGTGCTGCCGCCTGCGGTGACCGCGCGCGTGGGCGTCGAGGCGGGCGTGTCGCTAGGCTGGCACCGCTGGATCGGCGACAAGGGCGTGTTCGTGGGCGTGGATCGGTTCGGCATCTCGGCCCCGTACAAGGAAGTGTACGAGGAGCTGGGCGTGACCACCGAGAACGTGGCCGCGCAGGCGCTGGCCCTGCTGGGCCGCGGCGGCGATGTGGGCGGCGGCACGCAGGTGCCCGGCCACGCCAGCGGCAGCGAGGGCCACTCCTAGGCGCTCTAGCGCCCAATCGCAGCATGCAGAAAGGCCGCCCCGGGCAATCCGGGGCGGCCTTTCGCTGTGCTCGCAAAGCCGCTGTGCTCGCAAAGCCGCTAGGCGCGCGAGCGGGCCAGGCTGGTGCGACGGACCACCGGCGGCACCTGACGACGAAGCGCAGAGCCAGCGCGGCGGCGGGGGGCCACCACCTGGGCGGCCTCGCGCACGCGGGCGGGCGTGGCCACCGGGGTTGGCTCCAGGGCCTCGCGGTTGTAGCCCAGCAGGCTCATGATCTGGGCCACGCTCTGCGGCAAGATCTCGCGCATCACCAGCTGGTCGCCATCCTGCTCGATGATGATCCGGCGCATCTCGGGGCTGAGGCAGTGGTGGGCCGCGCCCTTGCCCGAGATCATCTGCTGGTATGCGCCCACGCCGAACACCGCGAAGATCAGGCCCTCGCCCTCGGCGGGCATCACCAGCGGCTCGTGGCCGGGGCGAGGGAAGAGGTCGTCGGAGTCGCAGGTGCGGCGTCCGCCCAGGCGCACCGACTGCGACTCCGTCTCCCAGCCATCGAGCGGCAGCACCATGAACTTCTGATCTTCCACGATCAGCATGTCGGGCAGCGAGACCATCATCGAACCGTTAACCAGATACCACGGCTCCATGTCGGCCTGGGCCTCCTTCACCGCGCCCACCTGCATCAGGTAGACGCTGTGCGAGGCCACGGTGTAGCGGCCAAACTCGCCCATCACATCGGGCTGGGGCACGCCGTGCTCGGCGGTGATAGCGGCCAGCGTGCGCATCAGGCGGGCTAGGAACTGCGTGTAGTCGAACTGGAAACCCAGCTCGTAGGCGGATGTGGGCATGCCGCCGCCGAAGTTGAACATGTGCAGCGAGGGCACCTGCTGGCGCACGCGGCTGTAGTTGATGGCCGAGCGGGCCAGCCGCGCCATCCAGCCGTCCATATCCTCGATCTGGCTGCCGACCATGGCGTGGTAGACCACGATCTGGTGGGGGGTACCCGCCACGCGCCGCGCGGCCAGGGCGATCTCCTCCTGGGTCAGGCCGAAGCGCTCGCCGCCGGGGTGGGCGGGGTTCACCGTCTCGGCGGCGTGGCGCTCGCGCACGCCCAGCAGCAGCGGCTTCGAGCAGTGGGCGAGGTAGGCATCCAGCTCCTCAAGGTCGTCGAGGATCGGGACGATGTTAGCGAACCCGGCCTCGCGCAGCGTCACGATCGCGTCGATGTAGTTGCGCTCCTTCGAACCATTGCAGAAGATATAGCGGCTCTCGGGCAGGATGCCCTGCCGCCACAGGTGGTGGGCGATCACCACATCGGCAGCCGACGAGGTCTCGTACTGGGCACCGGCATTCATGGCCGTGCGCACGACCTCCTCGGCAAAGTTGGCCTTGGTGGCATAGGCGTACAAGAACGCACCGCGATAGCCAGTCTGGGCGCGGGCAGCATCGGCGTAGCCGTGCATGCGCTCGACCTGGGCGGTGATCAGCGGGCAGTAGGCGATCTCCAGCGGCGCGCCATAGCGCTCGGCCAGCGCGCTCAGATCGACCTCATCCGCGAGTAGCAAACGTCCATCCCGGCGACTGAGAAAATCAGTCAGGGCACCATCGGCTGTGATGCCATAGCGATTCTGAAGGTAATCGAGATAGGTCTGCTTGCTCAACTCTTGCGGCCCTCCTTGGGGTGATGATGAATACACCGACAGCGAGCAGCCCTGGGCGGATGCGTGGCCCAGGGCGGAAGGTGCGGCATGCGCGGCGGTGCCTGCGCTGGTGGCGCGGGCGGGCATGCACAGTGAAGATTCGTGGGTTGGGAAGCGATCGATTGCTTGTACCTCCTATCAGTGAACGCAGGCGCAGGCGCGCCAGCAGCGGGACCAGATCTGGTTCACCGCACGCACTGACAGGGGCACAAAAAACCCACACCTAGCGGCGTGGGGGAAGGTACTTGCAGCAAGTTTGCGCGCCGACTAGCGGCGCATGGACATGGCAGCAGACACCGAACCACCCGGCAGGTGAGTCAGTGGCGCGAGTCGAACCTGTTCGAAACGCACTAAATTGCCTTGCCCGTCCATATAGCCTCGGCAAAAGCCCCCGGAGCACCAACCCGAATGGCTACGCGAAGGTACCATTCACCCTGGCATTTCGCAATACCCGGTTGCCTAGAGAGGCGGTCAGGTATGCGCCGGAAGCACGGATACGGTGGTGATTTCAATTCACCAATGCGGTATTATAGCGGTTTTCCGCCACTTGTCAATAGATCGTTCACGACATGTTTTAGCCGATCCGGATGCCTTATCTCAGCATTTCCCGCCCAGCGATGTCCGCTAGGGCCTAGGTGTTCTCAATCCACAGAAAATCTCTACCACTCAAGAATCCAAGACACCAAGGAACAAAAGGGGGCAAATGCCACGAAGGCGCAAAGCCACGAAGGCGCAAAACCGCTGCGCCCAAGATGCATACGATGCAAAAAGACAGCAGACAGAACCCATAGACCCTGGGCCACGACAAGGGCGGCACCTACCGTGGCGCAGGGTATGCTATACTGATGCGGCAAATAGCCCCACACACAACGAGGAGGATGGTATGGTCGAGCGTATCTGCCCGTCCTGCCAGCAGGGCAACCCTGCGGAAGATCGCTTCTGTGGAAAGTGCGGCGCGGCGCTGGAGCGGCTGGAGCTGGCGCCTCGGCAGCAGCACGCGATCACGATCGCCGGGCGGAGCCTGCCGGTGACATGGCAGCAGGTGGGCAAGACAGCGGCGCTGGGCGCGGCCACCGTACTGGCCGAGGTGGGCATGGCCTGGCTGCGGCGGCGGATGGCCCAGGGCGCAGCCGACCGCGTGGCGATTGAGCGACCGCAGCGCAGCGCAGCGCCAAGCCAGCAGCGCAACACGCCACGCAACGCGGTGACGATCATCAGCAAGAGCGTGACCCAGATCTTCTACCCCGATGATGAGAAGATGGCTCGCTGATCGGCGAAAAAGTGGTTTTCGAGCGGTTCAGATCATCAGATGATAACCAGCTAACTCTCATCCCGCTCCAATAGACGCCATCCGCCTAACGTGCTATGCTGAACAAAAGAAACTTTTTCATGGCGTAAGACGTCTTTATCGGTGAAAGAATCGGCGGCACAACGGGCTTAGCGGAACGGAACAGGACTATGGCGCAGGCGATTGTGACAAGAAATGATATCCAGCGGCGGCTCCAACCCATGGCGATGCGGCTAAGGCTGCGCGATACCATTCTTCTTGGAAGCAAAACCCTGTGGATGCCCCTCGCGCTCAGCGCGCTCATCCAGCTGATCGGCCATCTCGCTCCCATCCCCCAGCTTCTGCTCATCACATGTGCCCCGCCGCTGATCTGGCTTCTGGCCATGGTCGGCTTCCTGACGCTGCGGCCCATGCCTGTGGCCCAGGTGGCGCAGCGGGTCGACGGCCTGCTCGACCTGCGTGAGCGGCTGGCCACCGCGCTGGAGCTAGGCGGGCGCGCCGAGCACGGGCCGGTGGATGATGAGCAGCAGGAAGATGCCCGCAGCGTCGCCCGCCAGATCCGCCCTCAGCAAGTGCCACTGATCTTCGACCGGCGCATGCTAGGGGCCGCGCTGGCCGCGCTGGCCTGCGTGCTGGCCCTGGTATTGCTTCCCAATCCGCAGGTGGCGGTGCTGGCGCAGCAGGCCGCCGTGCGCCAGAGCCTGCAGCAGGCCGCTCAGCAGATCGAGCAGGCCCGCCAGCAGATCGCCCAGGACACCTCGCTGTCGCCCGAGGAGCAGGCTGCGCTTGAGAAAGAGCTGGCCGCGCTGGAGCAGAAGCTGCGCGAGAATGGCGGCAACCGCGAGCAGGCGCTAGCCGATATTTCCACCGCCGAGGCCCGGCTCCAGCAGCGGATCAACCCGAACGCCGATGCCCAGAAGGCCGCTATGGATCAGATGGCCCAGAGCCTGCAGTCGCTGGCCGAGCAGCAGGGCCAGCCAAACACCAGCGCCAGCGCCGCCGAGCAGCTGCGGGCACTGGCCGACCGGCTGGAGCAGATGACGCCTGAGCAGCGCCAGCAGGCCGCACAAGCGCTGCAGCAGCAAGCCAACCAGCTGGCCCAGAGCAACCCGCAGATGAGCCAGGGGCTGGCCAGCGCGGCCCAGGCAATGCAGGGCAACGACGTGCAGGCCGCGCAGCAGGCGCTCCAGCAGGCCCAGCAGCAAGCCCAGCAGCAAGCCCAGCAGCAGCAGGCCCAACAAGCGACAGAGCGGTCGCTCTCGCAGGTGCAGCAAAGCCGCGAGCAGGTGGCACAGGCAGGCCAGCAGAGCCAGCAGGCCCAGCAGGGCCAGCAGCAGCAGGGCCAGCAGCAGGGCCAGCAGCAGCAAGGTCAACAGGGCCAACAGGGACAGCAGGGCCAACAGGGCCAACAAGGACAGCAGGGCCAAGGACAGCAGGGCCAGGGACAGGGCCAGCAAGGATCGCGGCCAGCGAATGGCCAGGGCGGAGGCGACGCCAACAGCCAAAACCAGGGCGGGCAGACCGGCAGCGGCAAGAGCGGCAGCGGCCAAGACGGCGGCAGCGGCCAGGGCAACGAGGCCGGCGACATGATCTACCAGCCCTACAACCCGAACGCCAAGCCGGGCGACCCCGACTATGTGCAGGGACAGCAGAACGGCCAGGGCCAGACCCAGGTGCAGCAGGGCCAAAGCCCGCTGCCGGGCGTGGCCAACGAGTCGCAGGTGCCCTACGAGCAGGTTTTCCCGCAGTACCAGCAGTCGGCCAGCGAGGCGCTCGATCAGAACGCCATCCCCTCCCACCTGAAGGGCTATATTCGCGACTATTTCTCGGAGCTTGAGCCATAGCGCAGATCGGACACACCAGACACCACGACCACCGCTCTGCCATAGCGCAGCCGCACCAAGCCGTGCGGCCTAGGAAAGATACTATGTTTGTGTATGTATTAGAGGGACTCCTCGCAGCGCTGATCATCGTCGGGAGCGCAACCATTGTCTGGGGGGTGCGCGCATTCAACCTGCCGACCAAGATCACCACGATCGCTTTTGCTATCACCGCTGTCTCGTGGGTGGCCTTTCTGATCACTACTATCAGCTTTACCGTACGCAGCTTTGTTGTGCCCAGCGCCTAGCCCCAGGGCAGCGCCACACGCACACCTATAAGTAGGAGCAGCTATGACCGCACCTCAACCAGCACCACGCATCAGCCCCGAGGAATTTCGCCAGCGCGCCGCCGCCATCGAGGCCGAGGTCGGGCAGGTGATCGTCGGGCAGCGCGAGCTGATACGCCAGACGCTGATCACCATGATCGCTGGCGGCAATGCGCTGCTGGAGGGCGTGCCGGGCCTGGCCAAGACCACCCTGGTGCGCACGATCGCCGACGTGATCGACTGCAACTTCAGCCGCATCCAGTTCACCCCCGATCTCATGCCAGCGGACATCATCGGCACCACGCTGATCAGCGAGGATGAGGCCGGGCACAAGAGCTTTCGCTTCGAGCCGGGGCCGATCTTCGCCAACCTGGTGCTGGCCGACGAGATCAACCGCGCCACGCCCAAGACGCAGAGCGCGCTGCTAGAGGCCATGCAGGAGCACACGGTCACGGTCGCCAAGACCATCCACAAGCTCACCAGCCCGTTCTTCGTGCTGGCCACGCAGAACCCGCTGGAGATGGAGGGCACCTACCCGCTGCCCGAGGCCCAGCTCGACCGCTTCTTCTTCAAGATTCTGGTGCCGTTCCCCTCCGCCAGCGAGCTGGTGGAGATCGCCAACCGCACCACCGGCGCGCGCGCAGCGGCCCCGCGCAAGGTGGCCAATGGCGCGCTGATCAGCGAGATGCAGGCCCTGGCCCGCAGCGTGCCGATCGCCAGCCATGTGGTGAGCTACGCGGCCCGCCTGATCACGGCCACCCACCCAGGCGACCGCGACACGCCCGCGATCACGCGGCAGTATGTGCGCTACGGCGCTAGCCCGCGCGGCATGCAGGCGCTCATCCTGGCGGGCAAGATCCTGGCGCTGCTGGATGGGCGGCTGAATGTGGCCTTCGCCGACCTAAAGCTGGCCGCGCTGCCCGCGCTGCGCCACCGCGTGGTGCTCAACTTCGAGGCCCAGGCCGAGGGCGTCGCCCCAGATGATGTGGTGCGACAGATCGTCGAGTCGGTGAAAACTGAATAGGTTTCTTGTCTGCGCGCGTTCTCTACCCTACGCTGCTTGCTGTGGCTCACGCCAGAGGACATATATGGTTGCTTCCTAATCAACCCAACGATATGTCAAGATCTACCATGACGTCCCTGAGCTAGCTGCTGGTATGCCCCCCACCCACCCAACGCGCGGGATGTAGCAGGGGAGGATACCCAATGATTCGTGTTCCAGGGCTTATTGTCGGGCTGATCTGCGCACTCATTCTGAACATTGTTCTGTTTGTCATTGCTGGCCACACCAGCGCCACCTACATCTTCACCGTCGGCCTGCCGCTGAGCGCGCTGGTGGGGGGCTACCTCGCCGGGCGCTGGGCCATCCGCCCGCCTGTGGTGCCCGGCATGAGCGTAGGCATGCTGGTGGTGGCCACCCAGATGGGCATGGGCATGGGCACCCAGGCCAATCTATTCGCCTATGTCTCGCTGATGGTGGTGCTGCTTGAGCTAATCGGCGCGATCTGCGGCGGCATGATCGGCACGCTGGTGGCGCGGCGCACAGCGGACGAGCCGCTGCGCGAGCCGCTCTTCCGCCTGCCATAGCCCGACCGCCGCACCACGCTGGGCGCGGCACACCCCGCGCCCAGCCCCAAGGAGCGCTATGACCACAACCACCGCACCGCCGCTCTTCGACGCCGCCTTCGTGCGCAAGCTCGACCGCTTGGCGCTGCTGACCCGTCACGCCATGCTGGGCGAGACCCAGGGCGAGCGGCGAAGCCCGCGCCGGGGCAGCTCGGTTGAGTTCGCGGACTTCCGCCCCTACACGGTGGGCGACGACATCCGCCAGATCGACTGGAACCTCTACGCCCGCATGGAGCGCTTTTTCCTCAAGCTGTTCGTGGCCGAGGAGGAGCTGAGCATCCACCTGCTGGTAGATAACAGCGCATCCATGGCCTGGGGCGACCCCGACAAGCTGCACTTCGCACGGCAGGCGGCTGGTGCGTTTGGCTACATCGCGCTCTCCAGCCTGGACCGGGTGACGGTGACGGCCTTCGCAAACGAGGGCGGGCGCGTGCTGCCGAGCGTGCGCGGCAAGCGCGGGGCCTTCCCGCTATTCGACTTTTTGCAGAAGCTGCCTGTGGGTCGCGGCGGCAGCTTCGCCGAGGCCTGCAGGCGCTACGCGCGCACCGCACGTAACCCCGGCCCGCTGCTGCTCTGCTCCGACCTGATGGACCCGCAGTGGGAGGAGGGCCTGCGCGCGCTCACCACCCGGCCCTTCGAGATCACGGTCATCCACACGCTCGCGCCGCAGGAGATCGAGCCGACGCTGGAGGGCGACTTCCGGCTGCTGGATGCCGAGGGCGGCGAGCCGATCGAGATCACCGCCGACCTTGAGACCCTGCGGCGCTACCAGGAGGGCCTGCGCCAGTGGCGCGGCGAGATCGAGTCATTCTGCAGCGGTCGCGGCATCGCCTACATCTTCGCCGACACCGCAATCCCGATCGAAGAGTTCGTGCTGACCCACATGCGACGTCGCGGCGCGATCCGCTAAGAGCTACCGCGCCAGGCCGTGTGGCCTGGCGCGGCCCCACACCACTATGTCATTTCTTGCACCACTGGCCCTGCTGAGCGCGGCGGTGATCGGCCCGATCATCGTGGCGATGTACCTGCTGAAGCTGCGCCGCGAGGAGCGCACCGTCTCCTCCACCTTCCTGTGGAAGAAGATGGTGCGCGATGTGGAGGCCAACGCGCCCTGGCAGAAGCTGCGCCGCAACATCCTGCTGCTGCTGCAGCTGCTGATCCTAGCCCTGCTGGCCTTCGCGCTGGCGCGGCCCTTCTTCCGCACCACCGGCATCGCGGGCAAAAACCTGATCGTCATCATCGACCGCTCGGAGAGCATGGGCGCGACCGACGCGAACGGCACCCGGCTCGATGCCGCCAAGCAGCAGGCGATCGCGCTGATCGACCAGCTGCCCGACGGCGGGCGGGCGACCGTGATCGCGGCGGGCGGCCAGATGGATGTGCCCGCCTCATCGAGCAGCGACAGGCGGCAGCTGCGCGATGCCATCCAGGGCATCCAGCTGCGCTACAGTGGCAGCGACCTGGCGCAGGCGCTGACGCTGGCCTCGGCGCTGGCCTCGCACGAGGCCGAGAGCGAGGTGGCCGTGCTCTCCGATGGCAACGCCAGCGTGCCCGCCGACCTGCAGGTGCCCGCCACGGTGCGGTTCTTCCCGGTGGGGTCGCGCGATGCAAATCTGGCCGTCAGCGCGCTGACGCTGGAGAGCAGCGCGGCGGGCCAGACCATGTTCGCGCAGGTGAGCAACTACGGCACCGCCGAGGCCAGCAGGCGGCTCGACATCTACCTGGATGGCGAGCTGTTCAACGCCTACAGCCTGCAGATCAAGCCGGGCCAGTCGGCCTCGCAGACGGTGGAGGTGCCCGCCGCCGTCCACACCGTAGAGGCCCGGCTCGACGCCAGCGACGAGGATGCCCAGCCGCTGGACGACCGCGCGTGGGCGGTGAGCAACGCGGGCGAGGGCAGCCGCATCCGGATCGTGGGGCCGGGCAACCGCTTCCTAGAGACCGCGCTGGCCCGCCTGCCGAACATCCAGGTGACGCGCATGCCCACCAGCACCACCACCTTCACCGAGACCGCCGCGCAGGTGCCGCTGACCATCCTGGATGGCGTGGTGCCCGCCCAGCTGCCGCCGGGCAACCTGTTCTTTATCGCCCCGCCGCGCTCCACCGCCTTCTTCTCGGTCACCGGCCAGGTCGAATTTCCCGCGCTGCACCCCAGCACTGGCGAAGATGCGCTGCTGCGCTATGTGACGCTGAGCGATGTGCACGTGCGCCGCGCCACCGCGCTGGTGCCGGGGGCGTGGGCGCGCACCGTGGTGGATGGCGACGGCGGGCCGATGCTCGTGGCGGGCGAGTACGAGGGCAGGCGGATCGTGGTGCTCAGCTTCAGCACCCACAACTCCGATCTGCCGCTTCAGGTGGCCTTCCCGCTGCTGATCTCGAACGTGGTGAGCTACCTGGTGCCAGGCAGCGGTGCCGACGCCGCCCAGATCGCGCCCGGGCAGCCGCTGGCGCTGCCAGTGGATGACAGCATCACCGCCGTGCGCGTGACCAAGCCCGATGGCGGTGTGGTGGAGGCCGTGCGCGAGAGCGGGCAGGCGATCTTCGCCGACACCACCCAGCCAGGGCCATATGTGGTGGAGCAGTACCAGGGCCAGAAGCTCGTTGGGCGCATACGCTACGCGGCCAACCTGTTCTCGGCCAGCGAATCGACCATCGCGCCCAAATCCCAGCTGGCCATCGCCCAGGCCAGCGGCCTGCAGCAGGCCGAGACCCAGGAGCAGAACCGCGTCGGGCGGCAGGAGATCTGGCGCTGGCTGGCGGCGGTGGCGCTGGCCGTGCTCGTGATAGAATGGCTTGTGTACCAGCGTAGCGGCATCGCCTACCTGCGCGAGCGACTACTGCGGCGTCGATCGCAGCCGATCAGATAGCGAAGCAAAACGCCCATGCGCCTGACCTTCATCCACCCCGAGCTGCTCTGGCTGCTGCTGCTGCTGCCGCCCATGTGGGCGCTGGCGCTGCTGGGGCCGCACAAGCTGGCCGGCGCGCGGCGCTGGGCCAGCCTGGCGCTGCGCACCGCCATCATGCTAGGGCTGATCGGGGCGCTGGCAGGCACACAGGCGGTGCGCCGACAAGACACCACCACCACTATCTTCCTGCTGGATGGCTCGGACTCGGTGGCGCTGTCGCAGCGCGCCCAGGCCGAGGGCTTCATCCAGAGCGCGCTGGCCGCCATGCCCAACGAGGATGCGGCGGGCGTGGTGGTGTTCGGCAGCCAGGCCCTGGTCGAGCGCGCGCCGCAGCAGGAGACCACGCTGGGCCAGATCGCCGCGCACCCCGCAGGCAGCGCCAGCGACATCGCCTCGGCCATCCAGCTGGGCCTCTCCATGCTGCCGCAGGAGGGCCACCAGCGGCTGGTGCTGCTCTCCGACGGGGGCGAGAACCGTGGCGACGCGCAGGCCGCCGCGCGGATCGCCGCCGAGCGCGGCATCCCGATCGATATTGTGCCGCTGAACGGCCTGCCCGATGGGCTGGATGCCCAGGTGAGCCGCGTGCGGCTGCCCGCCAGCGCCCGCGTGGGCCAGCAGCTGCGGCTGCAGATGACGCTGGAGAGCACCCAGGCGACGGCGGGACAGCTTCGGATCGAAGGTCCAGACGGCCAAGTTCTGGTCAACCAGCGCGTCGACCTGCCGCAGGGCAGCGCGGATATGGACGTGGTGCTGCCGCCGCCCACCCAGCAGTTTAGCCGCTACACCGTGCGGCTGAGCGTGGAGGGCGACGTGCGGCCCGAGAACAACGCCGCCGAGGCCTACACCTTCATCACCGGCAGGCCCCGCGTGCTGCTGGCCGAGGGCAGCCCCGATGCCGCCAAAAACCTGGCCGGGGCGCTCGCATCCAGCGGCATCGAGGTGAGCGTGATCAAGCCCCAGGCCCTGCCCGAGAGCATCGGCCAGCTGGCCGAATACGATGCGGTGGCGCTGATCGACACGCCCAAGCGCGCCGTATCGGCCCGCGCCCAGAGTGCCCTGGCCACCTTCGTGCACGACCTAGGGCGCGGCCTGATCATGGTGGGCGGCACCCAGGCGTTTGGCGCTGGCAGCTGGCGCGACACACCGATCGAGGCGGCGCTGCCGGTGGACATGGATATCCCCACGCAGTACGAGATCCCGCCGGTGAGCATCGTGGTGCTGATCGACACCTCGGGCAGCATGTCGCAGGAGGAGGATGGCAAGACCAAGCTGCAGCTGGCCGCTGACGGCGCGGCCCAGATCGCCACGCTGATGCGCGACAGCGACGAGATCACCGTCATCCCCTTCGACGAAGCGCCCGGCCAAGTGGTGGGGCCGATCCCCGGCAGCCGCAGAAATGAGGCCGTGTCGCTGCTGAGCAAAATGGAGCCGGGCGGCGGCGGCATCAACATCTTCGATGGCCTGTCCGAGGTCGAGCGGCGGCTGTCCAGAACGCAGATGAGTGTCAAGCATATCATCACCATCACCGACGGCGCCGACACCGAGCAGCAGGAAGGGGCCATCGACATCATCAAGCGGCTGCGCGGCCAGCAGGTGACGCTCACCTCGATCGCGATCGGCGATGGCAAGGATGTGCCGTTCCTCCAGGGCGCGGTGCACGAGGGCGGCGGGCGCTTCTTCCTGACCACCAAGGCCAGCGAGCTGCCGTCGATCCTAGCTGACGAGACGCAGGCCGTGGTGCGGCCCTATGTGGTGGAAGAAGACTTTACACCGGGCAGAATTAACGACCACCCCATCCTGCGCGCGATCGACGGCGTGCCCAAGCTGCAGGGGCGCGTGGTGACGACGCCCAAGCAGACCGCGCAGGTGCTGATGAACAGCGAGCGCGGCGACCCCGTGCTGGCGGTGTGGCAGTATGGCCTGGGCCGATCCGCCGCATGGACCAGCGATCTGGGCGGGCGCTGGGCCAACGGCTGGACCACCTGGGAAGGCTACCAGCGATTCTGCGCCCAGCTGGTGGGCTGGCTGCTGCCCGCACGCGAGGACTCGGGCCTCGCCCTGCAGACCGAGACGGTAAACGGCCAGCTGCTGCTGGAGGCGCAGGCCAGCAACACCCAGCAGCAGGCGCGCTCGGGGCTGACGATCACCGCGCGGCTGCTGCGCGGCGACCAGCCCGCCGTGGAGGTGCCGCTGAGCGAGGTGGGGCCGGGCCGCTACCGCGCCGCCGTGAGCGACGCCGCGCCGGGGGCCTACCTAGTGCAGCTTGAGGCCAAGGACAGCGCGGGCGCGACCGTGGGGCTGGCCACCGCCGGTGCCGCCGTGCCGCAGAGCGCCGAGTACCAGACCCGCAACGCCAACCCCGCGCTGCTTAGTCAGCTGGCCCAGATCAGCGGCGGGCGGCAGGGCATCGCACCCGCCGAGGCCTTCGCGCCCAACCTGCGCAGCCAGGGCGCGGCCAGCGAGATCGCGCTGGCGCTGCTGGCCCTGGCCCTGGCGCTGCTACCCTTCGACATCGCCATCCGCAGGCTGTTCGGCAGACGCGGCCCGACCCTGGCCACCGCCCCGCGCAGCGCGTGGGCGCTGCCGCCGATACCCAAGACGCTCAAGATCCCCACACCCAGCGCGCCAGCCGCACCCAAAGCCGTAGGCAAAGAGGCCGAACTGGAGAAGCTGCGCGCCGCCCAGGAGCAGGCCCGCAAGCGCGCCAGAGGCGAGGAATAGGCCAATACGATGCCACAGATCAGCTTTCTCTCACCGCTGGCGCTTCTCCTGCTAGCGCTCATACCACTGCTGTGGTTGCCCGCGCTGGTCGCGCCGCGCCGCACGGCCCGCTGGCGGCAGGTGGCCAGCCTCGCGCTGCGCACCGCCATCATGCTGGCGCTCATCCTGGGCATCGCTGGCGCGCAGCTGACCTTCCCGGCCAGCGCGATCACCACTATTTTCCTGCTGGATCGTTCGGACTCGGTGGGCGACAGCCAGCGCGCCCAGCAAGAGCAGTATGTCGATCAGGCGCTCCAGCGGCAGCGCGCAGGCGACCGCACCGGCATTGTGGTGTTCGGCAAAAACGCACTGGTCGAGCACGCCCCCGGCGATCTGTCCGCGCTCGGGCGGCTGGCATCCGCACCCGTGGGCGCGCGCACCAGCCTGCCCGACGCCATCCAGCTAGGCATGGCGCTGTTTCCCAACGACACCCAGAAGCGGCTGGTGCTGCTCTCCGACGGCGGCAACAACCTGGGCACCGTGGGCGAGGCCGCGCAGCTGGCCAGGCTGGGCAAGATCCCGATCGATGTGGTGAACCTGCCAGCCGACGTGGGCCAGGATGTGCTGGTGCGCCGGATCGACACGCCCGGCAGCGCGCGGCTCGGCCAAGAGATCAGCGTGACCGCCCAGATCGAGTCGAGCTACGCCACGCGCGGCAGCGTGCAGGTGTTTGTGGATGGCCAGCTGGCGCTCAGCCAGGAGCGCGAGATCCCCCAGGGGCAGTCGAGCATCAGCTTCCAGCTGCCCGCGGGCGCGGCGGGCTACCGCAAGATCGATGTGCAGGTGCAGGCCCAGGGCGACGCCACCAGCCAGAACAACCGCACCGCCACCTTCACCGAGATCAAAGGGCCACCCAGGCTGCTGATCGTCGCCGCCGAGCCAGACAAGGCCGAGAGCCTGCGGGCCGCGCTGGAGGCGGGCGGCGCGCAGCCTGTGGTGAGCGACCCCAGCCACGCGCCCACCGAGCTGGCCCAGCTGAGCGAGTACGCCGCCGTCATCCTGTTTGACACGCGGGCGCGCGACCTGCCGCACGCCCTGATGGAGAACATCCCGACCTATGTGCGCGAGCTAGGCGGCGGCTTCGCCATGATCGGCGGGCAGCACAGCTTCGGGGCGGGCGGCTACCGGCGCACCGCCATCGCGCCCATCCTGCCGGTGGAGCTTGACCCGGTCGACACCATGATGCGTCCTGACGTGGCCCTCACCATGGTGATCGACCACAGCGGCAGCATGGCCGAGGCCAGCGGCAGCGGCACGCGCACCAAGCTCGACCTAGCCAAGGAGGCGGTGTACCAGGCCAGCCTGGGCCTCACCCCGCAGGATCAGATCGGCCTAGTGGTGTTCGACGACATGGCCCGCTGGGTGCTGCCGCTGCAGCAGATGCCCGACACCACCGCGATCGAGCAAGCCCTCAGCACCTTCGACCCCGACGGCGGCACCGACATCCTGCCCGGCATGCAGCTGGCCGCTGGAGCTATGCAGCAGAGCCAGGCCAAGATCAGACATGTCATCCTGCTGACCGACGGGCTGGCCGACGACAACTACGCCCAGCTGGTGCAGCAGATGAACGCGCAGGGCGTCACCATCTCCACCGTGGCGCTGGGCGACGACGCCAACCCTAACCTAGAGGGTATCGCCAAGCAGGGCGGCGGGCGCTACTATCAGGTGCGCTCGGCCCAGCAGATCCCCAACATCTTCCTTCAGGAGACCGTGATCATCGCCGGGCGCGACCTGATCGACCGCGACTTCACGCCCATGCTGGCGCTCAGCAGCGCGGCGCTGCGCGGCATCACCAGCTTCCCCACGCTGCGCGGCTACAACGGCACCGAGCTGAAAAGCAGCGCCCGCACCATCCTCGTGACCGACGACAGCAAGCCGCTGCTGGCCCAGGAGCAGGTGGGGCTGGGCCGCACCGTCGCATGGGCCAGCGACCTCGACGGACGGTGGAGCGCCCAGCTGCTGCGCTGGGATGCGTTCCCGCGCTTTATGGCGGGCTTTATCGACATGCTGGTGCCGCCCCAGGGCGACACCGGCCTGACACTGGAGGCCAGCGCCCAGGGCGATCAGGTGGTGCTCACGGCGCGCGCGCAGGATGCCAGCGGCCAGCCGGTGCCCAACCTGGCGGTGTCGGGCAATCTACTGGCCCCGCAAGACCAGCAGAGCCAGAGCCAGCCGGGCCAGAAGCTCACCTTCACCCAGGTGGGCGCGGGCGAGTACCGCGCCACCGCTCCCGCGCACGACATCGGCGTGTATCTGGCGCAGGTGGCGGCGGTGGACGCCCAGGGCGCGCCCGCAGGCACCGCCAAGGGCGGCGTGGTGATGAGCTACTCGCCCGAGTATGGCCAGCAGCGCGCCAACCCCAGCCTGCTGGCCGATATCGCCCGCGCCACCGCCGGTCGCGTGGACCCGCCCGCCGACACGGCGTACGAGCGGCTGGCCCAGCCCTTCAGCGCGGTCTACGAGCTGGGCATCACGCTGCTGCTGCTGGCCTTCGCCCTGCTGCCGCTCGACATCGCGGTGCGGCGCGTGTTCATCCCGCTGCGCTCGCTGGTGCCCGCGCGCCAGCGGGCCGCCGCGCCCCAGCCGATCCCGGCCATGGCGCGGCTGGGCCAGGCCAAACAGCGCGCCCAGGCCCGCGTGGCCACGCCCGAGCCACCCCAGGCCGCTGCGCCCCAAGCAGCCGCGCCCCAGCCGCGCCCAGCGCCCCAGGCTGCACCCAGGCCCGCGCCGACCAAGCCCGCCCCCAAGCCCCAGGGCGGCGCGGCAATGAGCGACGAGCAGTTCGCGCGACTGCTGGCGGCGAAGAAGCGGGCCAGAGACAGCGAGAAGAAATAGCGAAGGCCATGGGGAAGTGATCCCCCATGGCCCTTAGCCTCGCCCGAGCGCATCGCTAGGCCTCAAACGGCAGCTCCACCACCTCGGCGGTCAGCGAGCTGCCCGCGATGCCCACCTGCGCCCCCTGCTCGGCGTGGGCGGTGCGCACATAGGCCAGCGCCACCGGCCCCAGACGCGGCGACACCACCACGCTGGTCAGATCGCCGGCCTCCTTCCCGCCCACATCCAGCTTGGCCGGGGTGGCCAGCCCGCCCACATCCGCCGAGGAGAGCCGCAGGCCGCACAGCCGCTTGGCCATGCGCCCACGGCTCTCCATCCGCGCGATGATCTCCTGGCCCACATAGCAGCCCTTACGGAAGCTCACCGCGTCGGTCAGGCCGGTCTCCAGCGGGATGTACTCCTGCCCCAGCTCGTGCCCGACGGCGGCGTAGCCGTGCTCTACCCGCAGCAGGTCGAAGGTCGCCTCATCCAGCGCGGCGGCCCCACCGGCGGCCAGCGCATCGCGCAGCGCGGCGGCGTGCTCGGCGGGCACCACTAGGCGGAAGCCAGCGCCGCCCAGCGGCAGCGCGCGCGCCACCAGCGTGGGCGCGCCCGCCAGCACCAGCTCGGCGCTGGCGTGCAGCGCCAGATCGGGCAGCGGCGCGCCCGCCAGCTGCTCTAGCAGCGGGGCCGCGCCTGGGCCATACAGCGCCAGCTGGGCGTGCGACTGGCCCATCGGCTCCAGCGTCACCTTGTCGTTGAAGAAGATATTCTTGCGCAGATGCGAGTAGACCGGCCCGCCCTGGCCCGGCCCGGTGATCAGCACCAGCGCATCCTCCAGCCGGTAGACTGTGAGCAGATCGATGATCCTGCCGATCGGCGTGGTCAGAACGGTGCGTAGCCCCTGGCCCATGCCCAGGTGCACGATATCGTTGGTCGAAAGCCGGTGCAGCAGATCCGCCGCGCTCGCGCCGCGCATGCGGATGCGGCCATACCCGCCCTCGTCATAGAGCGCCGCGCCCTCGTAGGCGGCGCGGTAGGCTGTGTCGGTCATAGTCTCTCCTCCTCCAAAAAAGGCCAGCACCCAGACACCGCTATGGTGCCTGGGTGCCGAGGAAATGGGTAGGAAGCCGTGCGGACGCTAGACGTTCAGCGCCTCGGTCTGGCTGGTGGCGATATAGATCACGCGCTCGGCGATGTTGGTCGAGCGGTCGGCCACGCGCTCCAGCGTATGCGAGACATCCAGCAGGTTGATCACGCAGTCGAGCGTGCCGGGGTTGGCGCGCGCCGCGTTCATCAGCTCGGCGGAGACCTGATCCTCCAGGTCGTCCACCTTCTCGTCCTCGTAGGCCAGCGTGCGGGCCAGGTTCACATCCAGCCGCACGAAGCAGTCGAGCGAGGCGTTGAGCATCTGCTGGGCGTACTCGCCCAGGCGGTGCAGGCCGCCGGGGGTCTCGATCAGCTCGGGGGCGCGCAGGCAGCGGCCCACCCGCTTGGCGATGCCCTTGGCGTAGTCGCCAGCGCGCTCAAGCTCGCCCGCGATCGCCACGGTGGCGTTCAGGGTGCGCAGGTCGGTGGCCAGCACTGGCTGCTGGGTGGCCAGCAGCTGCTGCACGGCCTCCTCGATCTGGTTGCGGGCCACGTCGATCTCTTTATCGCCAGCGATCACGAGGTCGGCCAGGGCCGTGTCCCAGGTCTCTAGGGCGCGCATCGCATCGGCTAGCGAATGTTCCACCCGGCTGCCCATCCGCAGCAGGTCATCATGTACCGTCTTCAGCTGCTTCACATAGCGGTCGCGCATGGTTCCTACCTCTCCAGTCGGCGGTCGTTTTCGTAGCCAGCCAGCGATAATCCGGTATGCTATCACGGTTTCTCAGGCACGTCAACGGACTGCGCATATAGCTCCGTGATGCGGAATAATGAGCATCTGATGAATGTCTTTTCACAGATCAGTGAGAGGCTGAGCCAGCAAGAAAGGTAAGATCTGATCAAGGATCGCCACGCTCTTCCGCACTTGGCGTGCTATAGTACCCACCCGATGCTAAGACTATGTTAAGTGCATGTAAGAGTTTCGGTATAAAGGCGGGCAGAAAGCCGCTTCCTGCCAGCTACATGCCCTTTGCGCAAGGGGCGCGATGCTGCTATACTGCGCCGCATATGTATCCAAACCAGCCACACCTCATGAAGTAGATAAATGGTATGCAGGATCAGAGCAGAATTCGCAATTTCTCGATTGTTGCCCACATTGATCATGGAAAAACCACTCTTTCCGATCGATTTCTCGAACTAACTGGAACCATCAGCGCGCGCGAGCGCCGCGAGCAGCTGCTCGACGCCATGGACCTTGAGCGTGAGAAAGGCATCACGATCAAGGCCAAGGCCGTGCGCATGAACTACACCGCCGATAATGGCGAGACCTACGAGCTGAACCTGATCGACTGCCCGGGGCACGTCGACTTCACCTACGAGGTCTCGCGCGCGCTGGCCGCCTGCGAGGGCGCTATTCTGGTGGTGGATGCCGCCCAGGGCATCGAGGCCCAGACCCTGGCCAATGTCTACCTGGCGCTAGAGCACAACCTGACGATCATCCCCGTGATCAACAAGATCGACCTGCCCGGCGCAGAGCCGCAGCACGTGGCGCAGGAGGTGGAGGATGTGATCGGCCTGCCCAAGGAAGAATGCGTGTTCGCCTCGGCCAAGCAGGGCATCGGCGTGCGCGAGATCCTGGAGGCCGTGATCGAGCGCGTGCCCCCGCCTGTCGGCGACGCCGACAAGCCTGTGCGCGCCCTGATCTTCGACTCGCACTACGACGCCTACAAGGGCGTGATCGCCTACGTGCGCGTGATGGAGGGCACGATCAAGAGCGGCGCGCGCGTGCGCATGATCGGCACCGAGGCCGAGGCCGAGACGCTGGAGATCGGCTCGTTCCGCCCGGCCATGTTCCCCCAGGATGAGCTCGGCCCCGGCGAGACGGGCTACATCGCCACCGGCCTGAAGGACGTGGGCGAGTGCCAGGTGGGCGACACCATCACCCTGGCAGGCCGCCCCGCCACCGAGGCGCTCTCCGGCTACCGCCCGGCCAAGCCCATGGTCTTCGCCGGCCTCTACCCCGTCGACTCCATCCAGTATGTCGAGCTGCGCGAGGCCCTGGAGAAGCTGAAGATGAACGACGCCGCGCTGGCCTTCGAGCCAGAGACCTCGGCGGCGCTGGGCTTCGGCTTCCGCTGCGGCTTCCTGGGCCTGCTGCACATGGAGATCGTGCGCGAGCGCCTGGAGCGCGAGTACAACCTTGAGCTGCTGATCACCGCGCCCAGCGTGGAGTACCAGGTGCTCCAGACCAACGGCGACATCATCACCGTCGACAACCCATCCGAGATGCCCGAGGTCGGCCTGATCTCCAGCATCGAGGAGCCGGTGATGCAGATCAGCATCTTCACGCCCACCCGCTACATCGGCACGATCATGGAGCTGGTGACGGGCAAGCGCGGCACCTTCGAGACCATGGACTACATCGACCCGACCCGCGTGCACCTGAAGTACCGCATCCCGCTGGGCGAGATCGTGATCGATTTCTACGACCAGCTGAAGAGCCGCACCCAGGGCTACGCCTCGCTCGACTACGCGCTGGCGGGCTACCAGGAGGCCGATCTGGTCAAGCTGGACATCCTGGTCGGCGGCCAGCAGGTCGACGCGCTCTCGCTGATCGTCCACCGCGACTTCGCCTACAACCAGGGGCGCGCGCTGGCCGAGAAGCTGCGCAGCCTCATCCCCCGCCAGCAGTTCGAGGTGCCCATCCAGGCAGCCGTGGGCGCGAAGATCATCGCCCGCGAGACGATCAAGGCCATGCGCAAAGATGTGCTGGCAAAATGTTACGGCGGCGACATCACCCGCAAGCGCAAGCTGCTGGAAAAGCAAAAAGAAGGCAAGAAGCGCATGAAGATGGTGGGTAATGTCGAGATCCCCCAAGAGGCGTTCATGGCTGTGCTCAGCCTGAACGACTCCAAAGGGAAATAGATTGCCTAGGCGCGACCTGTCGCGCACCGCACCCGCGCAGATCCGCCCGGCGCACAGCCGCGCCCCTGCGCACTGAAGGAGCCACAGTGAAGATCAAACATGTGACGATCGTCGGTATTGCCGCCCTCGCGATCAGCGCGTGCGGTGGCCCCGCCGCCAGCAACACCACGGCCACCGCTGGCGCAGCCGCCAACACCACGGCAGCCCCGGCCGCATCCGCCGCACCCGCCACCGCTGGCGCTGGTGCCACCGCCGAGGCCGCCACCACCAGCGGCGACCCTGCGCTGGTGGTCGCCAGCGTGGGCAACGCCACGCTCACCCGCGGCGAGCTGGACGCGCGGATCAAGCGCATCCAGGATGCCGTCGAGAAGCAGTCGCAGGGCGCGCAGAAGCCCACCGCCACCCAGATCGAGCCAAGCCTGGTCGAGCTGTTCTTCGACGAGCACCTGACGCTGGCCGTGGCCAAAGACAAGAGCGTGGGCGTGGAAGATGCCGATGTCGAGAACCAGATAAAGAAGATCGACGAGAGCATGAAGGCGCAGGGCTCGACCCTAGAAGATGCCATCCAGGGCCAGCTGGGATTCGAGAGCTCGACCGACCCCAATTTCCGCCAGCTCGTCACCGCCATCGTGGCCCGCGAGAAGATCAGCAGCACCCTGGTGACCACCGACACGGTGGAGAAGGAAGTGCGCGCCACGGTGGAGCAGCAGGGCAAAGAGGAGATCGAGAAGGCCAACGTGCGCCACATCCTGGTGGCCACCGAGGAGGAGGCCAAGAAGGTGATCGAGCGGCTCGACAAGGGCGAGAAGTTCGAGGACCTGGCCAAGGAGCTCTCGACCGACCCCGGCTCGAAGGACAACGGCGGGCTCTACGAGAACGTGGAGAAGGGCCAGATGGTCGCCGAGTTCGACAAGGCCACCTTCGAGGATCTGCAGCCCGGCGAGACCACCAAAGAGCCGGTGAAGACCCAGTACGGCTACCACGTGATGCACCTGGACAGCCGCACCAAGGGGCCGCGCTACACCCCCGAGCAGATCGAGGAGAACATCAAGCAGCAGCTTGAGTACGCCGTCTACCAGAAGCAGCAGGAGGCCCTGCAGAAGCTGCTGGACGAGAAGCGCGCCGCGCTGAAGACCGCCAACCAGCTGGTCGAGCCGGTCTACCCGACGCCCACCGTCGCGGTGCCTGGCGAGCTGCCCAGCGATCTGCAGCCTGCCGAGGGCACCGCCGAGGCCGCCCCTGAGGCCACCGCCGAGGCCACCGCCGAGGCCACCGTAACGCCGTAGCCAACTCTATCGGGGCGGGCCGTGCCCAGCACGCGCCCACCCCCAGCCACACTATGCGCAGCCTGTATACCCTTCTTGTGAAAGCCATGCTGGCGCTCGCGCTCTGCAGCGCGGCCAGCGAAGCCGCCCTGCCCACCCACACGGCGCAGGCCGCCGCGCTGGCCGCACCCGCAGCCCAGGAGCCAGGCCCGACCAGCCCCGCCGCCACGCCCCAGCAGGGCAGCCAGCGCAAACGGCTGGAGGCCCCGCCGCTGCAGCCCCAGGCTGCCGGCCTGCTGATCGGCATCAACCTGCTGGTGGCCGCTGGTATCGTGGGCTTTGCATTCGCCCTGCGCCGCCGACGACAGCGCCAGTAGCACACCACGGTCGGCCAGCCATCGCATTCTAGCCCTCCATCCTAGCTCTGATGCCCAAAGGCATAGGGTGTACAACGCCGCAAGCGTCGTATGCTTTGTGCCTTTGCTATTGCATCTGTATGCGGAGAATCGCTCACCATGTCATCACTTACTAGCATCGAAAATATCTGCAGGGCTATCGGCATCGACCCGCTCGCACACGGGCTGCAGATCCTCCGCGCTGCCGACCTCATCCCCAGCCGCGCCCACTGGCCCGAGGCCAGCGCGCCCGCCGATCAAGCCTGGTCCGAGATCCAGGGCCGAGGCCCCTACCTGCCGCTGCTGCAGCCCTACCCGCTGCTCGCCACCCGCCCCGCCATCCTGGCCGATATGGACGCCAGCTCGCCCTCGGCGCTGGCCCTGTCGCTCGGGCGGCGCTACCCGCCCAGCCACCCGCTGACCCTGGCCAGCGCCGAGGGCCAGCCGCTGTGGCGCGGCACCCTGGCCGATCTGCCCGCCCAGCATCCCCAGCCCGGCAGCGCGCTCTACATCGCCCCGCTCGCCCTGCTCGACGACCGCTGGAGCGCCGATGGCCCCACCACGATCATCGCTCGGCTGCTGGGGCCGAAGGGCTGCCCCTGGGACCGCGAGCAGACCCACCGCTCGCTGCGCAAAGATCTGCTGGGCGAGACCCACGAGGTGCTTGAGGCCATCGACCAGGGCCAGACCGATGAGCTGGCCGAGGAGCTGGGCGACCTGCTGCTGCAGATCCTGCTCCACGCCGAGATCGGGCGTCAGGCTGGCGAGTTCTCGCTCGACGATGTCTACCACCACCTCGCCACCAAGCTCATCCGCCGCCACCCGCATGTGTTCGGCGACGAGACCGCCGAGACCAGCACCGAGGTGTTGAAGGCCTGGGACGCGATCAAGCAGGCCGAGCGCCAAGAGCAGGGCAAGGCCGCCCGTGGCACCCTGGATGGCGTGCCCGAGACGCTGCCCGCGCTGGCGCTGGCGCAGGACACGGTGAAGAAGGCCGCCAAGGCCGGCTTCGAGGCCGATAGCATCATCTGGGAGATCGACAAGATCTACGAGGAGCTGTCCGAGGTCAACGAGGCGATCAACCAGCAGCCCGACATCCGATCGCCATCCGACATGCACGAAGAGCTGGGCGACCTGCTGCTGATCATCACCAAGCTGGCCCATCGCCTGAAGATCGATGCCGAGTCGGCACTGCGCGAGGCCACCGCCAAGTTCCGCAGGCGGTTCCTGGCCATGGAAGCACTGGCCGAGCGCAGAGGGCTGCGCCTCAAGGCGCTGTCAGATGAGGAGAAGCTCCAGCTCTGGTCCGAGGTGAAGCACAGCTAAGGCGACCGGAGGGACGCAGCGCTATGGCAGGAACACCAGTACCCATCCACGTAGGCGATATCATCCAGACCCGCAAGGCCCACCCCTGCGGCGGCGACACCTGGGCCGTGGTGCGGATCGGTGCCGAGATCGGCATACGCTGCACCACCTGCGACCGCAAGGTCTTCCTGCCGCGCTCGGTGCTTGAGCGGCGCATCCGCAGGTTTGTCTCGCACGCCCCAGCGCCGCCCGAACACCCCCCAGAAGAGGCCACTCCCGAATAGCCCGATGAACCGCATTGCGGTCGTCGCCCCCACCCCGATGACCGCAATCGCCCGCATCAGGTGGAGGGGCGGATCGTGTGCGCCCTATCGCGCTGCGCCGCCCATATCGAAGCCCCACCCGACATGGTGTCACGTGGTCAGGCAGCCGCATGTGGGGGCAGCGACCGTGCATGGCGCTCCCCAAACCTTCTTTCCTGCCCCCTGAACCCTCTTGTCGCCTTCGTGCCCTCGCGTCTTCGTGGTATTCGTTCCCTTTTCTTCCTGCGTGTCTTGGCGTCTTGGTGGTAAATATGGTCTGAACGCACAGGCCCTGGCGTACGCCCTGCCAAGTGGCGCGCTCGTCCATTTCGCGGTATCATTGGGCGAACCCTTTCGAGTGGGCGCAAACGCCGTGAAATATCCTACGAGCTACGTTGATAGGTGCCTCCGCCTGCTGCGCGCCGCCATCCTTGCGCTGGCGCTGCTGGCCTGCGCCCTCGCGCCGAGCGCATCCCAGGCCGCACCGGCTGGCCCCATCCTCTCCATCCAGGTCGATGGGGTGCTCACCGCCCCATCATTTGACTATATCCGCCGCGCCATCCAGCAGGCCGAGTCGGCGCGGGCCACCGTGCTGATCATCAACCTGCGCAGCGAGGGCGGGGTGCTGCGCGACGCTCGGGTGCTGGCCCAGGAGATCGCCCAGGCCAAGGTGCCCGTGGCTGTGTTCGTGGCCCCCGCAGGCACCGACGCCGGGCCAACCGGCGCGATCCTGCTGAGCGCCGCGCATATCAGCGCCATGGCACCCGGCACCACCTTCGGCAGCCCCTACCCGCTAGCCCAGATCGACGCCAGCCTAACCCAGCAGACCGCCGACCTGCTGATGGACAGCCTGACCCAGCAGATCCGCCAGTGGAACGAGGCCCAGGGCCGCAGCACCGCGTGGGTCGATCAGGCGGTGCGCAGCGGGGCCATCTTCACCAACCAGCAGGCGGTAGCCGCAAGCCCGCCCGCCATCACCATGGTGGCCGCCGACCAGGCCCAGCTGGTGGCGCAGCTGCACGGGCGCACAGTGGCCCTGGCGGGCGGCGCGCAGGCCACGCTGGCCACACTGGGCCAGCCCATCCAGCCCATAGCGCCCACCACCTGGGAGGGCCTGCGCATGCTGCTGGCCCAGCCCACCCTGGCCTTTGCCCTGCTGATCATCGGCGCTATCCTGGTGTCGCTCGAATTTGCCACGCCGGGCATCACCGTCTTCGCTGGCTCGGGTGCGGTGCTCATCCTGGTGGGGCTGGCCGGGCTGCTCATGCTGCCCCTGCAGCTGTGGGCGCTGGCCGTGCTGGTGCTGGCCCTGGTGGCGCTGGTGGCCGAATTTGTCACACCCTTCCACGGCGCGCTGGCGGTGGTCGGCATCGTGCTGATGGTGGTGGCCGGGCTGAACCTGATCGACCCCGCGCAGGCCCCCGGCAGCGGCGTGTCGCTGTGGGCCGTGCTGGGGCTGGCCGTGGCGCTGGGCGCTGCGGTGGCAGCCGCCGTGGTGCTGGCCCTGCGCGTGCGGGCCAAGCCAGCCGTCACCGGCCAGGAGGCGCTGGTGGGCATGGTGGCCGAGGTGCGCAGGCCGCTCGACCCGCAGGGCATGGTCTATGTCGACGGCGCACTGTGGAGCGCGATCTGCCAGGATGGCAGCGCCGCCGTGGGCGACCACGTCAAGGTCGTGGGATTTCACCATATGCAGCTGATTGTCCAACATCTGGACAATGGTTAGAAGGAGCGATATATGCCCCTGGCAGCAACAATCCTCTGCGCCGCCGTCTTCATCTTCATGGTGCTCATGTTGGTGCTCGCCGCAATCAAGATCGTGCCCGAGTACGAGCGCGGCGTGATCTTCCGCCTGGGTCGCCTGGTGGGCGCGCGCGGGCCGGGTATCTTCTTCCTCATCCCGGTGCTAGAGCGCATGGTGCGCGTGGACACCCGCGTGATCACCATGGACGTGCCCGCGCAGGAGGTGATCACGCTCGACAACGTGACGATCAAGGTCAACGCGGTGCTGTACTTCATGGTCATCAACCCAGACTGGGCCGTGACCAAAGTGGTGGACTACATCCGCGCCACCATGCAGATCGCCCAGACCACGCTGCGCAGCGTGGTGGGCCAGGTCGAGCTGGATGACCTGCTGGCCCAGCGCGAGAAGATCAACCAGAAGCTGCAGCAGATCATCGACGAGCAGACCGAGCCGTGGGGCGTGAAGGTGACGATCGTCGAGGTAAAAGATGTGGAGCTGCCCTCCACCATGCAGCGCGCCATGGCCAAGCAGGCCGAGGCCGAGCGCGAGAAGCGCGCCAAGATCATCCACGCCGAGGGCGAGTTCCAGGCCTCGCAGATGCTCTCCGAGGCTGCCAAGGTCATCTCTGCCGAGCCGACCTCGCTGCAGCTGCGCTACCTGCAGACGCTGACCGAGATCGCGGTCGAGAAGAACAGCACGATCATCTTCCCGCTGCCGATCGACACGATCACACCGTTCATCGAGGGCGCGGTGGGCGCGATGGTCGGCTCGCGCAACCCTGCGCCACGGCCCGCGCCGCAGCCCGCCGCCCCCAGCGAGCCGCCCGCCGCCAGCCCAGAAACCGAGCGCCTCTAGCAGCCGCGCTCAGCACCGCGCCCGCAGGCCCGCGCATGCAGCTCGCACCCTACGAGCTGCATGCGCGGGCCTTGGCATACCAGGGCATGCTCAACACCCGGGCAAGCCATCGCCGCCAAAGCTGCAAGACACCAAGGGTGCTCTTTTCACCACAGAGGCCCAAAGGCACAAAGCAAAGAAAGGCCGGAAAATCGGCCCGCCAGCGCTGGGCATGGCCTTCCCGCTGCGGTGAGGATTATGGCCAGCATGCCCATTGGTGCACCTTCGCCGGATGGGCGAGGCCGCTGGCGTGCACTCGCGGGCCATCACCACGCAATCCACCTTCCCAAACAATCTTTTCTATCCTTGGTGCCTTGGAGTCTTGGTGGTAAACCGATCATCCGCTTCCCTCGTGTCTTTGCGTCTTCGTGGTATTCGTCGTGGTTTCCGGCGGCGCGATGCGGTGCTATAATGCCCATATGTGGCCTGCCAGCGCCCCCACCGGGGCCACAGACCGCAGCGAAACCCTTTGGCTCAGCCTGGCATCGCGGAGCGCCCCCAACCGCCGCTCCCACAACCACGGAGTTACGAGCCTGTAGCGAAACGGCACGGCAATGAACATCTCTATCAACGCGGCGGAGCCATTCGGCTACCAGACGCCGCTGCTGGCCCTTGCGACATGGGAGGGCGAAACACTCCCCGAGGCGATTGCCCCGCTGATCGAAGCAGGCGACTGGACAGGCAAGGCCAAGCAGAGCCTTGTGATCTACCCGCGCGGCGCGGTGGCCGCCAGCCGCGTGCTGCTGGTGGGCCTTGGCCCCAAGGCCGCCGTCACCAGCGAGAAACTGCGCGTGGCCGCCGCCACCGCCGCCACCCGCGCCCGCGAGATCGGCGTCGACAGCTTCGCCCTGGCCCTGGCCGAGGGCGGCCCCATAGGCCCGAGGGCTGCAGGCCAGGCCCTGGCCGAGGGCGCGACGCTCGCGCTCTACCGCTTCGACACCTACCGCACCGGCCTCAGCCCCGAGCAGACCCGCAGCATCGAGAGCCTGACCATCCTCGCCCCCAGCGACACCGACGAGGTGTCCGCAGGCGCGGCGGTTGGCCAGGCAATCGCCGCCGGCACCAGCTTCGCCCGCGACCTGATCAACCACCCCGGCAACGTGGTGGTGCCCGCCAAGCTGGGCGAGACCGCGCTAGATCTGGGCAAGGAATTCGGCTTCAAGGTGACAGTGCTCGACAAGGCCCAGCTGGAGGCCCAGGGCTTCGGCGGCATCATCGGCGTGGGCAAAGGCTCGGCCAACGAGCCGCGCTTCATCACCATCGAGTACGGCAGCAAGCAGCCGGGCGTGCCCACCATCTGCCTCGTGGGCAAGGGCATCACCTTCGACACCGGCGGCATCTCGATCAAGCCCGGCGAGCGCATGCAGGAGATGATCAGCGACATGAGCGGGGCCGCCGCCGTGCTGGGCACACTGCGCGTGATTGGTGCGCTAAAACTACCCCTGCACATCGTTGGTTTAATAAGCACTGCGGAAAACATGCCGAGCAGCACCGCCTACAAGCCAGGCGACATCCTGACCACGCTCAGCGGTAAGACGATTGAGGTGCTCAACACCGATGCCGAGGGCCGGATCGTGCTGGCCGACGCGCTCTACTACGCGCAGCGCTACGAGCCAGATGCGATCATCGACCTGGCCACGCTCACCGGCGCGATCGTGGTGGCCCTGGGCACCTACGTGAGCGGGATGATGACCAACAGCGACTCGCTGGCCGACCGCCTCAGCCGCGCTGGCCAAGAGACCCACGAGCGCGTCTGGCGGATGCCGCTCTGGGAGGAGTACCTCGACCAGACCCGCAGCGAGGTCGCCGACCTGAAGAACACCGGCGGGCGGCCCGGCGGCGCGCTCACCGCGGCGGCCTTCCTCTCGCAGTTTGTTGGCGAGTACCCATGGGCGCACCTCGACATCGCAGGGACAGCCTACTCCGAGCGGGCCATGGGGCCCTACACGCCGCGCGGCGGCGCGGGCGTCGGGGTGCGGCTGCTCACGCAGATGCTCGTCGACTGGGCCGGGGGCGACGCATAGCCCTTGACCGCACCATCTCTGCCCGCTCGGTCGCGCCTTGCCGCACGACCGAGCGGGCAGAGGCGGTTGGACGACCCGACCACATGGGCTATGCTCTGCGCACGGTGGGAACACTATAGCAGTACATTATGGTGCGAAGCCCGCTTGCCGCGCGGCGCGCTCATGAGGAAAGGGCATCCAATGTCTGACGATCTCGTGATCCGTTTTTGGGGGGTGCGAGGCAGCTACCCAGTGCCGGGGCCAACAACGGTTCGCTACGGTGGGAACACTTCCTGCGTTGAGATCCAGGCGGGCATCCACACCATCATCCTCGACGCAGGCTCGGGGATCATCCCGCTGGGCAACGAGCTGATCCGACGCTCGCAGGCCCAGGGCAACCGCCCGGTGGTGGCCACGATCTTCTTCAGCCACATGCACCACGACCACACCCAGGGCTTCCCCTTCTTCGAGCCGGCCTACATCGGCGCAAGCACCCTGCACATCCTCGGCCCCAAGGTCTTCGAGGCCGACCTGCAGGAGACGCTCACCCACGCCATGCTGCCGCCCACCTTCCCGATCAGCCTCGACGAGCTGGCATCGCTCAAGATCCTGCGCAACCTCAACGAGACCGACGTGGTGCTGATGGGCCAGAACCAGCACGATGTACGCGTGCTCAACCAGTATCATGAGCAGGTCGACCCCTCGCCCGAGCTGGTGCGGGTGCAGGTCTACCACAGCTACGCCCACCCCAAGAACGGCGTGCACGTCTACCGCATCAGCTGGCGCGGCAAATCGGTGGTCTACGCCACCGACACCGAGGGCTACATCGCCACCGACCAGCGGCTGGTGAAATTTGCCCAGGGTGCCGACGTGCTCATCCACGACGCCCAGTACCGCATGGAGGACTACGCCAACCAGCAGCGCCCACGCCAGGGCTGGGGCCACAGCACCCCCGAGATGGCCTGCGATGTGGCCCACGCCAGCCATGTGCGCCAGCTGGTGCTCTTCCACCACGACCCCAGCTACGACGACGAGACGATCGCCGAAAATGAAGAGCGCGCCCAGGCCCGCTTCCCCAACACCTGCGCGGCCCGCGAAGGGTTAGAGATCCGGATCTAGACGCGCGATTTCGCTATGCATGTTAGGCGACTGGCACAGTGAAGAAAAAGCTGCTGCCGTGGCCAAGCTCGCTCTCAAGCCAGATCGTCCCGCCGTGCGCCTCGACCACCAGCTTGCAGAACGGCAGGCCCAGCCCCGTGCCCCCACGCGAGTCGCCCACCTGGCTGAACTTGGCGAAGACCCGGCCCTGGTCTTTTGGCGCGATGCCGATGCCGCAGTCGCGCACCGACACGCAGAGCATGGGGTGTGCCGTACCGCCGCCGTAGCTGCTCACGCAGATCAGCACCGTGCTGCCCCGGCTGCTGAACTTGATCGCATTGCCCAGCAGATTCTGCACCACGCGCACGATCAGCTCGCCATCGGCGCTGGCGCAGGGCAGATCGGCGGGGATGTCGGTCTGGATGATGATCGAGCGCTCCTGCGCTAGCATCGACACCCGCTGGACAGCACGCTTGACCAGGCTAGCGATCGGCGTTGCGCTGAGCGTGATCGGCATGCGGCCATCCTCAAGCCTGCTTATGTCCAGCAGCGTATTGATCATCTCCAGCATCTGCACCGAGCTCGTGCTGGCGATATTCAGCACATTGCGCTGGCTGTCGGTCAGATCGCCGGGGATGCCACGCAGCATCATCTCAAGCGCCGCCATCACGCTTGAGAGCGGGGTGCGCAGGTCGTGCACGATCATGTTGGTCAGATCCTGCCGCAGCCGCTCGGCCTCGCGCGCCTCGGTGATGTCGCGCAGCACCAGCAGCACGCCGCCCTCCTCGCTGTGCACCGGCAGCACCGCCCACTCCAGCGAGCATGTCTGGGTGTCCTGCGCGTTCAGGTGACCAAAGGCCAGCCGGTCCTCGCCGTGCAGGATGCGATCCAGCCCGCCACGCAGCGACAGCCACTCATCAAGCCCATACGAAACCGTCCGCTGCCAATTGGTCAGCCATGCGTCAAACGAGGCGCTCTGGAAGGCCTGGCTGTCTAGCTGGGTCAGCCGGTAGATCGCCGCGTTGGCGTGGGCGATCTTGCGGTCGCTAGTGATCATGATGATCCCCTCGCGGGTGGAGGAGAGGATTGATCCCATCAGATCGTTCGCGCCGCGCAGCTCGGCAAACAGCTCGATGCTCTCGATCGCGGCGGCGGCCTGGGTGGCAAACAGCACCACGGTTTCTTGATCGGAGGCATCGGGCGAGATCGCCAGGAAGAACACGCAGAGCATGCCCACCAGCCGACGCGGGGCACGCATGGGCACGGCGAACAGCAGCGGCGCATCTGGCTCCAGCGGGCGCACCAGCTCGGGGCGGCCCGTGCGCATAGCCGTGCGGCATACCGCCTCGACCATGGGCGACATGGCGGCCTCACCAAGCTGCACCACCGGGGCTAGCCGCGTGTCATCAGGCAGCAGCACTAGCGCGCCCTGCGCCCCCGAGACCTCCATCACGCCGCGCGCGGTCATCGTAAAGATCTCGTGCTGGCTGCGCATCGATGTGGTGATGGCCATGCTCAGCGCGTTGAGCGCGGTGAGGCTCTGCAGGTTGTGCTGCAGCTGCGCGTTGGTCTCGGAAAGCTCCTGGGCGCGGCGGGCCAGCGCCCGATCCACCTGGGTGAAGCGCCGCGCGTTCTCCAGCGCGATCACCGCCTGGTCGGCCACCGCCTCCAGCAGCCGCCGGTCGTCGGAGGTAAACGGTGAGCCGTTTAGGCGGTTCATCACCTCGATCACACCGCGTATGCCCGCCACGCCGCGCAGCGGCACCGCCAGCAGCGCCTTGGTAGTAAAGCCGGTGCTCTTGTCGGTATAGTCGTAGAAGCGCGTGTCATTCTGGGCATTGTTGACAATCACGGCCTCGCCGGTGCGCACCACGTAGCCCGCCAGCCCGCGCCCGCGCGGGATGCGCTGCCCTAGCAGCTGGTTGCCTACCGGCCCGCTGGTGTAGGCGAACACCAGATCGCCGCTCTCCTCATCGGCCAGCAGCAGCGAGCCTTCCTCCACATTCAGCAGCGTGCAGACCTGCTCCATGATCAGCGAGGGCACCTGCTCAGTGTCCAGCGACGAGGTGATGGTGCGCCCGATGCGGTTCAGCGCCTCCAGCTCCTGCGACTGCCGCGTGCTCTGGCGGAACAGCCGCGCGTTCGAGAGCGCCGCCGCCGCCTGGCTGCCGATCGCCGCCAGCAGATCCACCTGATCGTGGGTGTAGAAGCTGCCCGCGCGCAGGCTGCTGACCTTCATCATGCCAATCACCGTGTCGTTGGCGATCAGCGGGATGCCCAGCCATGCCAGCCCGATAGGCAGATCGCTCACGCGGCGCGGCGCAACCCCGCGGCGGGCGCACTCGGCCATATAGTCGTTGGTGTAGAGCGGCGCACGCTGGCGGATGACGATCCCGGCCAGCCCTTCGGATGCGGGCCAGCGGTAGGAGCGCTCTAGGCGCTCGCCCTCACACATCACATAGGCCAGCTCGAAGTCATCATAGGTGGGGTTGTAGAAGGCGATGTAAAAGTTGGGGGCCTCGACCGCCTGGCATACAGCGGTGTAAATGGTCGCCAGCAGGGTCTCGACATCCAGCACGCCGCTGAGGATGCGCCCGGTCTCGGTGAGGGTGCGAAAGTGGTGGACACGCTCGTCTTCCTGGTGGGCCGATTCGTGCAGGGCCAGGGTCGGGCCAAGCTGGCTGGCCAGCATCCGCAGCGCCAGCGAGCGCTCGGTATCGCACTCAGGGATGTCGAGATAGATCCAGCCGAGCAGCTGGCCGCGCCCAAGCAGCGGCAGGAACACATCCGAGCTATCGGCCAGCACGCACTCGCCGCGCGCCAGGGCCAGCTGCGCCGCCTCGTCAGGCATGATCAGGGCTTGGGTGTGGTGGGGGCCGAGCAGGTGGTAGCCGTGGCGGAGCCAGACAATTTGCAGGGTGCGCGGCGCACAGATCGCATCCAGCAGCGCCATCGCCTGTGAGACCGCCGCATCAAATGTCTGGGCCTGGGCGAGGTCAAACATCTGCGGCTGGTAGAAATATGACGCCTCTATGTCGAAGAGCTGTTTTCGCGTCATGGCTGGCTCCTGGCAGGCTTGATATTGGCTTATAGTACCAGATTTACGGTTCTTTGACAATTTAAAAATAACCGTTTTTATACCAACTTCGCAGCATCATAATAACGACAAATCAGCGCTTTACAAATACGAACATAAGTGCTATTATACATAAGCGAAGCGTCATTCTAGCTTCTTGAGCAACCATACGCGACAAATACGAGTATATACAGGCCAGCGTTATCTGGCCAGCAAGGGGACGCTATGTTTCAGCGTATCGACGAGCTGCAGACCGGCAGCATGTTTATCCTCACCGGCCAGGCTGGCGCGGGCAAATCGCACCTGGCCACTAGCGCCCGCCGCAGCGGCACGCTCTGGATCCTCGACACCGAGGGCGCGGCGCAGAACCTCTCGAACAAGCCCGGCATCCACCGCCGCATCCAGGTGCTCCAGTCGCTCTCGCTGCGCATGCTGGTGGACGCTATGAACGAGATCAAGCGTCAGGGCAAGCCCGGCGACACTGTGGTGCTCGACTCGATCTCCAAGGTCTTCCAGGCCATGCGCGCCCACGCCCAGCGCCGCGCCGGTGCCGAGACCGACCGCAAGACTGGCATCACCTTCGACGAGCACGCATCGGTCAACCGCAACATGCAGACGCTCTACACCGGCCTCACCGAGCTAAAGCAGGCTGGCTTCCACGTCATCCTGATCGGCCACCTGGCCCGCAAATATCGCTCCGACACCGAGGGCAGCCTGATGGACGAGGGCCTGCGCGTGATGGCCGACGAGAACATCGCCTACGAGGCCGACGCCATCCTGCTGGTCGAGCGCGAGGGCGACGAGCGCTCGATCACGCCGATCATCAAGCCGCCGCGCCCGGCCCACCTGAAGCTCAACAAGCGCTACCCAGCCACCCTGGCCGCGCTCTACCCCGACCTCGCCGCCGAGGAGCCAAAGGCCGCAGGCCGCAAGGGCGACAAGGCCGCCCGCAAGGCCGAGCCAGCCGCCCAGCCGCTGGCCGCCCACGAGGCCGAGGCCGACGATGGCCCCAGCGTGGATGACGCGCCCGCCCAGCCCGCCCGCGAGGAGGCGCAGCCAGCCCACACCACCGAGCCGCCGCGCGACGCCGCCGAGGCCGAGCGCCGCTTCTTCGCCCGCTACGCCGAGGTGATCGGCGGCGACACGTGGGGCCAGGTGCAACACTTCTTGGGCAGCCGCAGCGCCAAGCCCACCACCGTGGATGGCTGGATCCGCGTGGCCGAGGCCGTGCGCGACCAGGCCCGCAACCGCCCGAGCGCGCTGGCCGCATAAGAACGCGCAGCGCTGCATCGTAACGTTCGATGCAGCGCTGCGCTCTTGTGCGCACCCAGTCAGCCAGCATGCCCATGGGGTGCTATAATACCGGCGCTTTTCCGACCGAGGCCCGCCCATCCAAGGCAGCGCCGCCACCATCAAGCGCCAACCGCCATGATCTTTTCCCGAACGCTCCGCTGGCTCGTGCTTGTCCCTATGCTCTGCGCGTGCAGCGCCGCCAGCAGCCCAGCGCCCCAGCCCATCCCTACGCTCCGCCCCACCGTCACCGCCCAGCCCCAGCCCACCGACACCACCACCACCGCCGCCGACACCGGCTGGGTCGCGGGCAGCCACGGCATCGAGCTGCGCACGCTGCGCGCCGAGCAGGGCAGCCAGCAGGCCCAGATCACCGTGGCGCGGCTCAACCTCGCCCAGGTGCGGCTGCGCGTGGGCTACTCGCCCGGCAGCCCCCGCCCGCTACTCGACTGGGCCAAGCAGACCGACGCGCTGCTTGTGGTGAACGGCAGCTTCTTCGACGAGGCCTTCCGGGCCACTGCCCTGCTAGTGAGCGATAGCGCGGCCACCGGCCAGAGCTACCAGGGATTCGGCGGCATGCTCGCCGTGGCCCCCGACGGGCAGGTCGGCATCCAGCCCCTGCGCGACCAGGGCTACGACCCGCAGCAGCCGCTGGAGCAGGCGCTCCAGTCCTTCCCGATGCTAATCTTCCCAGGGGGTGTGGATGCTGGGGTCGAATGGGACGCCCAGCGCGACCGCCGCACGGCGCTGGCGCTCGACCGCCAGGGCAGGATGCTGATAATCATCTGCGCCCAGCCCGCCTTCTCGCTGAACGAATTTGCCGCATGGCTGCGCCAGAGCGATCTAGAGATCGACCGCGCGCTCAACCTCGACGGCGGCTCCTCGACCGGGCTGTATGTAAACGCCGATGCCGCCCAGGCCGAGATCCTGCCCTTCAGCAGGCTGCCGATCGTGCTCTACGCCGAGCCTCGGGCCAGCTAGCTAGCCCCCGACACATCGCGCCTGCGCAGCCAAAAAAAGGCTGCGCCCGCAAACGCGGCGCTGTACAGCGCGATTAGCACCAGCGCCTGGGGCAGCGAGGGCAGCAGCGCGGGGTCGACATTCTTATTGAGGGTGGTGGGATCAATCCCAAAGCTCATGCTATTGAGATAGGTGAGCCGGTTGATATTCGCCTGGAGCATCAGGTTGTAGAACATCTGCCACAGCCCGCCCATATGCGCAAGCATCGTGATCGCGCCAAACGCGATATCGATCAGCTGAAAGACCAAGCCCGAGGCCATACCAAACATCAGCGAGCGCCCGTAGACCGTGGCCGCCACCGTGAGCAGCACATAGGGCAGCAGCACCAGCAGCGCGCGCAGCAAGGCCGTAGGCAGGCTGGCCAGCGCCGCCGCATCGGGCATAGCCACCGGCCCCAGCAGCGCGCCAAAGCCCAGCGCCGCCAGCCAGCCCACCGCCAGTGTGATCAGCATGCCCGCCACCAGTGCCAGCAGCACCACCAGCAGCTTGGCCAGCAGGTAGCGGCTGCGGTCGGGGTAGTGCGCCAGATGCGTACGCAGCGTGCCCCAGCCATAGTCGCTGCCGACGAATCCTGCCGCCAAGATCACCGCGAAGATGCCGCCCAGCCCATTGATATGGCTGAACATCAGAGCAAACGCGCCAGGGAAGGCCAGATACTGGGTAAAAACATCGCGCTGCACCTCGCCAGGGGCCAGCGGGCTGATCACCGTGATGAACCAGAACATCATGAACTGGAGCACCATCAGCGCCTGAAAGAGCCCCAGTAAGATCCAGGTGAGCGGGCGTTTGCCCAGCTTGAGCCATTCGGCGCGCAGAAGATGAAGCATAAAGCACACCCGTGGCGGCGCGGCAAAAGCGCTACTGCCGCGTAATCTCTAGGAACACATCCTCAAGCCGGTCGTGATCTGGCCGGATCTCGGACACGCCGATAGCGTGGCTGGCCAGCAGCAGCGTCACCTCGGCGGCGCGCTCCACCGGCGCGCTCACGTGCATGGCGTCACCTTCGATATTGACCGCCTCAACCCATGGCAGCGCGCGCAGGTGCTCGGCGGCCTGCCCCAGATCACCCGCCACCCGCACCAGCAGCCCATGGCCGCGCCGCAGCAGGTCGGCCACGCGGCCCATGGCCCGCAGCCGCCCATCCTTCAGGATGGCCACGCGATCGCAGACCTGCTCGACATCGTGCAGCACATGGCTGCACAGCAGGATGGTGCGGCCATCGGCGGCCAGGCTCTTGATCAGGGTGCGGATCTCCTGCTGGCCCGCCGGGTCCAGGCCATTGGTCGGCTCGTCCAGCATGATCAGGTCGGGGCTGTTCAGCAGGGCGGCGGCGATGCCCAGGCGCTGGCGCATACCCAGCGAGTAGGAGCGGAAGCGGTCCCTGCCGCGCTCGGCCAGCCCCGCGATGGCCAGCACCTCATCCGCCCGCGTGGCGGGCAGGCCGCCAGCCATGGCCAGCGCGCGCAGGTTGTCGCGGCCCGAGAGGTAGGGGTAGAACGCCGGGGTCTCGATCATCGCGCCCACGCGGTGCAGCGCCTCGCCGGGGCTGTGCGCGATGTTGTGGCCTAGCACCTCGGCCCGCCCGCTGGTGGGCGCGATCAGCCCCAGCAGCATGCCGATGGTGGTGGTCTTGCCCGCGCCGTTTGGGCCAAGAAAACCAAAAATCTCGCCGCGGTAGACCTCCAGATCAAGGCTATCGACGGCGAGATGGCGCTGGTAGCGCTTGGTCAGTTTTTCGGTTCGGATGGCTTGTTCCATGCTGCCAGCCAGTCGGCGGGGCTGGGTGCTGCCCAGCCCCGCCGCACAAACGCTACTCCGCCAGCTCGGCCTCAAGCGCCGCACGCACCGCCTGCGGGTTGGCCTGGCCCTTCGAAAGCTTCATCACCTGCCCCACCAAGAACTGGATGGCGCTGGCCTTGCCGCTGCGGTACTCGCCCACCGCCTTGGGGTTGTTGGCGATCGCCTCGCGGGCCATGGTGGTCAGCGCGTCGCCCGCGCTGATCTGGGCCAGGCCGCGCTCGGCCACCACCTCGCCGGGGGCCTTGCCGCTGCGGAAGCTCAGCTCGAAGACCTCTTTGGCGCTGGTGCGGGTGATGCTGCCCTTGTCGAGCAGATCCTGCACCTGGCCCACGTACTCAGGCTTCATGCGCCCAAGGATATCGCCTAGCGACTCGCCGGTCTCATTCAGCAGCCGGAACAGCTCGCCCGTGATCCAGTTGGCCACATCGCGCGCAGCCGAGTTCGGCGCGGCGGCGACCGCCGTCTCGTAGTACTCGGAGACGGCCCGCTCGATAGTGAGCGTCTCGGCGTCGGCGGCGGAGATGCCGTACTGCGACACAAAGCGCTCGCGCCGCGCGTCGGGCAGCTCGGGCAGCTCGGCGCGGCGAGCCTCGATCCACTCATCGCTCAGCACCAGCGGCGGGATGTCTGGCTCGGGGAAGTAGCGGTAGTCCTCCGAGCTCTCCTTCACGCGCTGCAGCACTGTGCGCCCATCGGCATCGTTCCAGCCGCGCGTGGACTGCGGGATGGCGTTGCCCGCCTCTAGCTCTTTGATCTGGCGGTCTACCTCGTAGATCAGCGCCCGCTCGACCGAGCGGAACGAGTTCATGTTCTTGATCTCGACCTTCGAGCCATATTTCACCTGGCCCTTGGGCCGCACCGAGATGTTAGCATCGCAGCGAAGCGCGCCCTCTTCCATATTGCCCGTGTTCACGCCGATCCACATCAGCATCTCGCGCAGCTTCTGGAAGAAGATCTTGGCCTCGGCGGGCGAGGAGATGTCCGGCTCGGAGACGATCTCCATCAGCGGGACACCAGCGCGGTTGAAGTTGACCAGCGTCGAGCGATCCGGCTGGTGGATGCTCTTGGCCGTGTCCTCCTCGATATGCACGCGGGTCAGGCCGATGCGCTTCGGGCCGTGGTCGCCCTCGATCTCGATCCACCCCGCCACGCAGATCGGGTCGTCGTACTGCGTCCGCTGGTAGGAGGACGGCAGATCCGGGTAGAAGTAGTTCTTCCGGCTGATAATATTTTCGTGCTGGATCCGGCAGTTGAGCGCCTGCCCCGTCAGCACCGCCAGCTCGATGGCGTGGCGGTTGATCACCGGCAGCGCCCCAGGCAGGCCCAGGCACACAGGGCAGACATGAGTATTCGGCGCGGCGCTCGCGTATTCGGCGCTACACCCGCAGAACATCTTCGAGCTCGTCAGGATCTGAGCGTGAACCTCAAGGCCGATTGTGACCTCGTACTCCATAACGTGTCTCCATACACAGCAACTTGAGGCAATTATAGCACGCCTTTTCAAGGCCACCGCCAGCGCACAGGGCTGTAGCGCCCTGCGCGCTGGCGCGACTCACCTAACGACCTCGATGCTTCGCCAGCGCCTTCTCCTTGGCTCGCTGGCGCTTGTAGTCGGCCAGGGCCTCGCGCTGGGCGCGGCTCTGGGTCTTGCGCTCGCACTTGTGCTGCTCCAGCTGCTGGCGCAGCACATCCTGGGCCTTGGTGGAGATGCCGCGCTCGGCCAGGGCGCGGGCGGCCTCGCGGGCCTGGCGCTTGGGGCTGGGCCTGCGCTCCTGGGCGGGGGCCGCATCCGCCGCCGCAGGCGGGGCCGCCGCCAGCAACGCGGTATATGGCCCCAGCACAAAGGCCAGTACCTCCGGCCCGCTCGGCTCGGCCCCAAACACGTGCCGCGCTACCCGCAGCGTGTCGCCGCATGCCTCCTCGATCACGCCCACCCACCAGGGGTCGGCAAAGTACACCGTCAGCGTGCTCATGTGATTCCTCCCTTTGACGCACATGCGCGCCGGACAACCCAGGGAGGGCAGGTTACTGACAGCCCCAGCGGCTGCGCCCGGACTACCAACCGGACCGTGTTTTTACGCGCAAGGAAAGTATAGGCAGGCGCAGGGCGGGCCGCAACCACCCCAGGGCCGACCATGCTACAATAGCGCCATGAAACGCACATTTTACGAAGACTACGCCATCGGCGACACCTTCACCACGCCCGCACGCACCATCACCGAGGCCGACGTGGTGGCCTTCGCCGGGCTGACCGGCGACTACAACCGGCTGCACACCGACGCCGAGTATATGCGCGATTCTGCATTCGGCGAGCGGATTGCCCACGGGCTGTTAGGCCTATCCATTGTCAACGGGCTGAAGTACCGCACCGACATCGACTCCGACGGCATCATCGCCTTCCTCGGCCTCAGCTGGAAGTTCAGCGCGCCGATCAAGTTCGGCGACACCATCCACGCCACGCTCCAGATCAGCGCCATGCGCGAGACCAGCAAGCTCGACCGTGGCATCATCATCAAGCAGGTGCGCGTGCTCAACCAGCGCGGCGAGCTGGTGCAAGAGGGCGAGTTCACCATGATGGTCAAGCGGCGCGAGGGCTAGGCAGATCGCACGCGGCACAAAAAGACGCCCTGGCAGCAGCAAAGCCGCCAGGGCGTCTATCATGATGCCCGCGCTAGTCGCCCGTACCCTTGCGCGGCGATTCGGATGGATTGATCCGGCCTGTGGCCAGCACCGCCTCCGACTGCGCCAGATTGGGCGTCGGCGGCTTGACCAGGATCTTGTCGATGCGCCGACCGTCCATGTCGATCACCTCGAAGGTGAAGCCCTGCCACACATGCTTGGCCCCCACGTTGGGGATATGCCCCAGCAGCGAGAGCAAGAAGCCCGCGAAGGTCTCGAAATCGCTCTCGCGCCCGCGCTCGCCATCCGGCAGGTTCAGGCGCTCGACCGCCTCGGGGAAGGGCAGCAGACCGTCGACGAGGAACGTGCCGTCGTCGCGGGCCACCACAGCCTCCTCGGCCTCGTCGTACTCATCCTGAAGCTCGCCCACCAGCTCCTCAAGCATATCTTCCATGGAAAGCACGCCAGCCACCTGGCCGTACTCATCCAGCACCATCGCTAGGCCGATCCGGCTCTGCTTCAGCTGCTGGAACGCCACCATCGCGCGCTGGCCCTCCAGCACATACAGTGGCTGGCGCAGCTTCTGGTGCAGATCCAGCGCCTCGCCCTGGCCCCAGTCGCGCAGCAGATCCTTGGCGTGCAGGATGCCCAGCACGTGGTCGAGCGTCTCCTCGTACACCGGGATGCGCGAGTAGCCAGAGGAGGTAATCGTCTCCACCACCTCGCTGATCGGCGTGCCCAGCTCGATCGCCACCACCTGGGTGCGCGGGGTCATCAGCGAGCGCACGGTGCGGTCGGTGAAGGTGAACACGCTGTTGATGAACTCCTGCTCGGATGCCTCCAGCGTGCCCTCTTCCGCGCCCTCGCGCACCAGGGCGATCACATCATCCTCGGTGATCGGCGTCTCCGCCACGTTATGTCGCCCAAGCAGCCGCAGCACCACATCCGCCGAGAGTGTGAGAAACCACACCACCGGCGCGGCCAGGCGCGAGAGCATCTGCATCACCGGCGCGACCGCCTGGGCCATGCCCTCGGCGCCCTGGAGCGCCAGGCGCTTGGGCACCAGCTCGCCGATGATCAGCGACAGGTAGCTGATCAGGATGACCACCACTGTGAACGCCAGCGCATCGGCGTAGGGGGCAAGTATCGGAATTGCATGCAGCTGGGGGGCGAGCGCAGAGGAAAGGCTCTGGCCACCAAACGCTGCGGCAAAGGTGCCAATGACGGTAATGCCCACCTGCACGGTGGAAAGAAAGCGGTTTGGGTTTTCCGCAAGCTCAAGTGCTGCTGCTGCCCCGCGATTCCCCTCGTTCGCGCGCTGCTCAAGGCGGTTCTTACGCGCCGAGACGACCGCGATCTCTGAGGCGGCGAAGAAGCCATTCGCCAACATCAGCACCACCACGATTATCGCTTCTACCCACACGCCTTCAGACATAGTTCCTCCCTAACGTAAAGTACATACTCGTCAACACAGCACTAAGAGTACCACAAAATAATGGCATTCTTCTCACAAAAACGGTCATAGAAAAAGCGCGCGCCGCATCGGGATGCGGCGCGCGCTTGCGAAAAAGAGCAAGCGGGGGTTAGTCGAGGTAGGCCTGGAGCTGTGCGCCCACATCGGGGGCGCGCAGGTGGCGCAGCGCATCGGCCTCGATCTGGCGGGTACGCTCGCGGGTGATGCCAAACGCCACGCCGACCTCCTCAAGCGTGTGGCGGCGGCCATCCTCAAGGCCGTAGCGCAGCCGTAGGATCTTGCGCTCGCGCTCGGGCAGGGCCGCCAAGGCGCGCGAGAGGTCGTGCTCCATCATGCGCTGGGCCGCGATCTCCACCGGCGTCTCCGACGACTCGTCGGCCAGCAGCTCGCTCACTAGGCCCTCGCCATCATTGCCCAGCGGCTGCTCAAGCGAGATAGGCTGCGAGGCGGCCTGCATCAGGCGGCGCACCTTGCGCAGGCTCGTGCCCAGGGCCTCGGCGATCTCCTCGGGGGTTGGCTCGCGCTCGAACTGCTGCTCAAGCTGGCGCGAGATGCGGCGGAGCTGGCCAATTGACTCACTGAGGTGGACAGGCAGGCGGATGAGGCGGCTCTGCTCGGCGATCGCGCGCGTGATGGCCTGGCGGATCCACCAGGTGGCATAGGTGGAGAAGCGGTTGCCCTTGGTGTAGTCGAACTTCTCGACGGCGCGCATCAGGCCGATGTTGCCCTCTTGCACCAGATCCATGAACGAGAGCGGGCTGCCGATGTACTTCTTGGCGATGCTCACCACCAGCCGCAGGTTGGCCTGGATGAGCTGGCGGCGCGCGTCGTCGCCACGGATCACATCGCGGTCGAGCGCCACACGCTCGCCGATCGAGGACCACTCCTTGCGGTTGAGCCGGCCCTGGGCCGACTGGCCGCGCGCGATCTCCTCGGCCAGCGCCAGCTCGTTGGCGGCATTCAGCAGCGAGACCTGGCCGATCTCACGCAGGTACATCTGGACCGAGTCTTCCACCGACTCAGTGAAGCGTTTTGGGCCTACAGATACCGGAACATCTTCATTCCAAGCAAGGTCGTGGTCGTCGACAGTGTTGGATTTGTGGAAGTCGTCTGACTGCATTTGGGGGTAACGCATCGTCATCGCTTGATCTCCACTAGTGGCAGTGCGCCAAGGTAGTGCATTAAACCGTCGCCGACATACGATCACGGGATGGATGTCATAAGCATCGAGGCTTATTTATCTACGTGCCCAACGAAGAAGTGGCAGTATTGCAACGGTCTTGCATAGATACCGCTGGATAGGCAGGGAAGTTGCGGCCTGTTCCTCTGTGCTCCTAACAGCGGCCCAACCCCCGAGCAGATTCGCTTCGACACGATTTTTGGCTTGGTAGATTGGAAAAAGGTGACTTTTACCGTGGTGCTACTGTACACCAGAATGGTCGAGGTGAGAGGATAAAAAAAAGCAAGATTCCAACCACCTTGATCAAGAAATCTTGCGCTGGGAAAAATGGCGATTGAAAAGCAGGAGCGGCTTACAGGTATTAAAATACCATGAATATGCAGAAAAAACAAAAACGGGTAGAAGATCGCCCTTCACCCGTTTCATCGTTTTAATCTTTTTTAAGAAATAAACGGCCTGGTGACACGTGACAGCCTAGGCTTGACGGTCAAGCACGAACTGTAAGATCTCGGTGCATGCCGTTCGCGCGGGCGATGGCCCGAACCGATCGAGTGCCTGCAACGCACGTTCAGCGGAGGCGTGGGCCTCGGCCATGGCGCGCTGGATGCCGCCAGCGCGGATCACCGCATCGACCAGGGCTGGCACATCGTCGGGGTGGGGGATGGGGCTATGCACCAGCGGCTGCAGCCCGGGCTGCTTGCCATAGGCCACCGCATAGATCAGCGGCAGGGTCAGCGTGCCCTCGCGCAGATCGTTGCCCGCTGGCTTGCCCAGCTTGGCCTCGTCGCCGATGAAGTCGAGCACATCATCCACGATCTGGAAGGCCATGCCCAGCTCGTAGCCGAACACGCCCATGGCCTCGATCTCGGCATCGCTGCCACCTGCCACGGCGATGCCAGCCTTACAGGCCGCCACAAACAGCGCCCCGGTCTTGGCGGCGATCTTGCGTCGGTACTGCTCCAGCGCCACATCCAGCGGCACCAGCTGGGTCACCGGGTGAAGCTCGCCCTCAACCACGGTAAGCGCGGCCTCGGCGTAGAAGCGGATGATCCGTGGATCTGGCTCGAAGGCCAGCTCGCTGGCCGAAACGGCGAAGAGGTAATCGCCTAACATCAGAGCAACCTGATTATCCCACTGCGCATGCACGGTCTTGCGGCCACGCCGCTGGTCGGTGTGATCGACCAGATCGTCGTGCACCAGCGATGCGCCGTGCAGCATCTCGACAGCGACAGCCGGGTGCAGCGCGCGCACCAGATCGTACTGGCCCAGCCGCGCCGACAGCAGCACAAGCGCGGCGCGCAGGCGCTTGCCGCCTGCGGCCACGGTATAGCGGCCCGCCGCAGTGAGCAGCGCCGACCGCGAGCCAGCGCGATCCATGAGGCGCTGCTCGACCGCCCGAAGGTCGTTCGTGAGGTTCGCCCGCTGGAAAATGTCCGACAGCGTCGGCGAATGCTTTGGCATAACTGCGAATGCCACCTTGGCCTCGCGCGCCGTCTCCAGTCGTGGAAACACCATCGCGGGCACCCTTTCTCGTGTTAACGCACGCCCGTCATGCGCCATACAATGTTAATTATATCACAATCGGCCACATGTAGACGGTGCTCCTACATGTTCCGAGCGTACCATTACCGCATCGAGACCTGCTCGATCCGAGGCACCACCAGCGCATGCGCTTCCTAGCAAGGCAGACCGTGTGGCTGATATCGCACCGTTGGATTATACACTATGCCAGCACCAAAACCGTAGATGTTGACGCTAAGAAACCAGCCAAGGCCAAATCATGGCACGACCCTTGCCTATGCCAGCGCAGAACCCGCCGTGTGAAATGATCGAGCATACCCTATGTCTGCCTCTCAGAACGGCACCCCAAGCGCCCAGCCAGAGCCTGCCACACCGGCCTGGCAGCGGGTGCCGCTACGCCAGATCGCACTGGGCACTGCACTGGTCGCGCTGATCGTGTGCGGCTGCGTGCTGGTGCTGGCGCTGCGCTCTGTCTTCCTGCTGCTCTTCCTAGGGATTGTGCTGGCCACCGCGCTCAGCCCGCTGTTCGAGCGGCTGCGGGCGGCGGGCCTCTCGCGCAATCTAGCGGCCATCACCACCTTCCTGCTGCTGCTGACTTTCCTGGGCGGGGTGCTGGCCCTGATCATCCCCTTCTTTGTCGCCCAGCTGGGGGCCGCCGCCACCAGCCTGCCACAGCGCTACGCCTCCTTCCTCGATATGCTGGCCCACGCACCGTTTCGGCTGGTGCGCGATCTGCGCCCGCTGCTGCCAAACGACCCGTTCGTGCCCATGCAGGGCGACGGGGCGCTCTCGCCCGATATGGGCGAGGCGCTGCCGCCGCTGCTGCGCGGGCTGGCATCGGGCGCGCTGGTGCTGCTGCTCAGCTTCTACTGGCTGAGCTACCGTGCGCTGGCCATCCAGTCGGTCGCGCTGCTCATCCCGCTGAACCTGCGCACCCAGGCCACCGAGATCTGGAACGAGATCGAGGCGAAGATCGGCGCGTTTGTGCGCGGGCTGGCCATCCTCAGCATCAGCATCGCGGTGCTCTCGTTTGCGGGCTACAGTCTGATCGGCCTGCCCGGCGCACTCACCATTGCGCTGATCGCCGGGCTGCTTGAGGCCGTGCCCTATGTGGGCGCACTGGTGACCATGGTGATCGCAGCGATGGTAGGGCTGGCGATCTCGCCCGAGAAGGCGCTGCTGGCCGTGGTGGTGGCAAATATCGTGCAGGCAATCGAGGGGTCGATCGTGGTGCCGCGCGCGATGGACCGCACGGTGGGCGTGAACCCGGTGGTCACGCTGCTGGCGCTGGCGCTCTTCGGCGAGCTGTTTGGGCTGGTGGGGGCGCTGCTGGCGGTGCCGCTGGCCGCCGCGCTGCAGGTGCTGCTCGACCGCTTTGTGCTGCGCGGGCCAGCGCCCGAGAGCATGGAGATCGGCGGGCGCGACCAGCTGGCGCTGCTGCGCTATCGGGCCCAAGATCTGGCCAGCGACCTGCGGCAGCAGGTGCGCAGCAAGGGCGCGGAGATCACGCCCGAGGCCGATGCGGGCGAGGAGGAGCTTGAGTCCATCCTCACCGACCTTGACAGCGTGCTTTCGGCGGCCCAGGAGCAGACCCCATGAGACGAATTGCACAGATCACGCTTACTATTTTCTGCACGCTGCTGGCCTTTGTGCTGCTGTGGGCGTTTCGGCCAGCGCTTGAGCTGTTTGTCGGCTCGGTGGCGATCGCGGCGGCGCTGCGCCCGCTGGTGCGGCAGACCGAGGACCGCGGCATACCGCGTGGCTACGCCATCCTGCTGTGGTATGTGCTGGCGCTGGCGCTGCTGGGTCTGGTGGGCGGGCTGTTCCTGCTCAATATCTCGGGCGAGGCGGCCAGCGCGCTTGAGGGCTTCCCCACATGGTACCGCACGCTGGTGGTGCAGCTGCAGCAGGGCGACATGGTAGGCCAGGCGCTGGCCCAGGCCCTGCCCCCGCCCGAGGTTGTGGCGCTGCCGCAGGCCCCGGCCTTCACCGGAACGCTGACCGGGCTGGTGGGCGGGGCGGTAGCGCAGATTGTGCTGGTGATGGCGATGCTCAGCCTGTCGTTCTACTGGCTGAGCGAGGTCACCCACTTCGAGCGCCTGTGGCTCTCGCTGCTGCCGGTGGGGGCGCGCATCCGCGCACGGGCGGTCTGGCGCAACGCCGAAAATGCGGTCGGGGCCTACATCCGCGCCACGCTGGCGGCGACCATGTGCGCAGGCCTACTGCTGCTGGGTGCCTACCGCCTGCTGGGCCAGATCCCGATGGTAGGCATGATCCCCTTCGCGGCCACGCTGGCGCTGCTGGGCGGTATATCGCACCTAGTGCCACGGGTGGGGCCAGGGCTGGTGGTGCTGCTCAGCGCGGCTGTGGCCGCCAGCAGCGGCATGGCATCGGCGGCGGCGGTGGGGCTGGTGGGCATCGCCATTCACATCGCCGCGCACCACCTGGGCGAGTGGGTGCTGCACACGGGCAGCGAGCGCGTGAACCCGCTGCTGCAGGTGCTGCTGCTGCTGGCGCTGGGCGAGGTCGGCGGGTTTGGGGCCATGATCTTCGCACCGCCGCTGGCCGCGCTGGTGCAGGTGCTCAACAACAGCCTGCGGGCCGCCACGGTCAACACCCCAAGCCAGCAGGCCGCATTCGCCATGCTCCACCAGCGGCTCGACCAGGTCGAGCAGGAGACCGACGCCGAGCAGCACGAGCTGCTGAACGTGCTGCGCCGCAGCCGCGATCTGGTTGGGCAGGCCCAGCAGCTGCTTGAGTAGGCCGGGTCTATGCGTTCTCGTTTGGCAGACCAGGGTTACCACCAAGACTCCAAGCAACAAAAGGGAGCAAATCCTAAGGGTTCAGCATTGCTCGCTTGATTTCGATGGTTTTGCAGAACACATTGGCCCTGCTTGAGTAGTCCGGGCAGCTTGTCGAAGCCATGGGGCTGGCCTATAATCAGCCGCAGGAGGCCAAGTTTCACATGGGGAGGCGGTGCGCCATGGAAGATGTGCGGGCGCAGGTTGTGGTCAGCGGGCGGGTGCAGGGGGTGTACTTCCGGGTCTCGACGCAGGATCAGGCACGGGCGGCGGGGGTACGCGGCTGGGTGCGCAACCTGCCCGATGGCCGCGTCCAGGCGGTGTTCGAGGGCAGCGCGGCGGCGGTGCGGCAGATGATCGACTGGTGCCACGAGGGGCCAGACATGGCCCACGTGGACCATGTCGCAGTCGAGTGGCAGACGCCCCAGGGCGAGGGACAGGGCTTCCGCATCCGCTAGATAGCACGCGCATAAAAAAACAGCGCAGCGGGCAGACACGGTGTCTGCCCGCTGCGCTGTTTTGGTAAGACAGCCTAGCGGCCCTTGCCCGCGTAGCGCCAGACCAGCGAGCCTGCGCCGATCAGGGCCAGCGAGAGGCCCAGCAGCAGCAGCGGCGAACTATCGCCCGCGCCGGTGCGGGGCAGCGCCCTGGGCGGGGTGCGCGTGGCCACGGGGGTGGCAACCGCAGGCGTGGCCTCCAGCATGGGGGTGGGGGTGCCCTCCAGCGTGGCCGTGGTGGTGATGACCGGCGTGGCGGTGCCCGCCACAGGCGACGCCGCAACGATGACGATCGTCACCTCCGAGGTGTTGTTGCCCGGGTCGTCGGTGGTGCTGCTGGTGCTGATGATCGCCACATTCTTCGCAGCGCCAAACGGGGCATCGAGCCGCACGCGCACCGTAATCTGGATCGTCACAACCTCATCGGGAGCAAGCGAGCCAATATCCACCGTGATCGCGCTGCCGCTCGTGCTGGCCGTACCTTTGCTGGTGGTCACACCTACCAGCTCGAACTCGCTGGCAAGATTATCGCTCACCACCACATCATTGGCGGTGCGCTCGTCCTCATTCGTAGCGGTGAGCGTGTAGAGGAAGGTCTCGCCTTGCTGCGCGGTCGAGACGCTGGCCGACTTATGGATGGTCGGGTCGGCCTCTCTCCCGCCCGAGGGGCGCGGTGTGCTGGTGGGCGGCACCGGCGTGGCGGTAGGCGGCTCGGCGGTGGGCGGCTCGGGCGTGTTGGTGGGCGGCACCGGCGTGCTGGTGGGCGGCACCGGCGTGCTGGTGGGCGGCACCGGCGTAGGCGTCGGTGGTTCGGCGGTGGGCGTGTCCACCGCATGCAGAGGCGCTGCATATGTCGCAGGGGCTGGGGCATAGAGCGATACACCGATAAGCACTGCACCAACAAAAAGCGTCATCCACGACATGACTCGCGCTTGCATAGCATCTCCTTGAGGGACAAAGGCGCTGCCCCACATTGTAGCAATTAACGTTGTATCGACACCAAATTCAGGCACATGGCGCGCAGTTTTAGGCCACAATCATAAGTATACAAGAAAAAGCGTTGTTTTCCCTAACACATTCTTTTCTCAAATATGCAGCAATGCAGGAACATAAAAAAGGGCGAGGTGCGTCCACACCCCGCCCCAATGCGGCAGACTAGGCCAGCGCCTGCGCCAGATCGTCGATCAGATCCTGGGCTTCCTCAATACCAACGGAGAGCCGCACCAGGCCTGGCGGAACCTCAAGCGCCGAACCGGCCACGCTCAGGTGGGTCATAGCGGCGGGCACCTCGATCAGGCTCTCCACGCCGCCCAGGCTCTCGGCCAGGGTGAATAGGTGAGTGCGGGCAACCAGATCGCGCGCCGCATTGGCCCCGCCGCGCATCACCACCGAGATCATGCCGCCGAAGCCGTGCATCTGGCGCTTGGCCAGGGCGTGCTGGGGGTGCGAGGGCAGGCCGGGGTAGATCACGCGCTCGATCGCGGGGTGCTGCTCAAGGTAGCTGGCCACGGCCAGGGCGTTCTCGGCGTGGGCGCGCATGCGCAGCGCCAGGGTCTTCAGGCCGCGCAGCACCAGCCAGCTGTCGAAGGGGCCGGGCACGCCGCCCGCCGCGTTCTGCACGAACTGCACGCGGGCCGCCAGCTCGGCATCCTTGAACACCAGCGCGCCGCCCACCACATCGCTGTGGCCGCCCATGTACTTGGTGGTGCTGTAGAGCACGATGTCGGCGCCCAGCTCCAGCGGGCGCTGGAAGTAGGGCGAGGCGAAGGTGTTGTCGACCACGGTGAGGATGCCGCGCTGCCGGGTGTGCTCGGTGATCGCGGCGATGTCGGCCAGCTTCAGCAGGGGATTGGTGGGCGTCTCGATCCAGATCAGCTTGGTCTCGGGGCGGATGGCGTCGAGCGCCTGCTCAAGGTCGCTGGTATCGACAAAGTCGGCCTTGATGCCTTGGCGGCTGAACACCTTGTCGAAAAGCCGGAAGGTGCCGCCATACACATCATCGCCGCACACCACGTGGTCGCCGCTGGAGAGCGCGAGCAGCAGCGCCGACTCGGCGGCCAGGCCCGAGGCGAAAGCTAGGGCGGCTGCGCCGCCATCCAGCGCGGCCAGAGCTGTCTCTAGCGCGGCGCGGGTGGGGTTGCCGCTGCGCGAGTACTCGTAGCCCTTGTGCACGCCGATGGACTCCTGGGCGAAGGTCGAGGTCTGGTAGATCGGCACGATCACCGCGCCGGTGGCCGGGTCTGGCTCCTGGCCAGCGTGGATGGCGCGGGTGGCGAAGCCCTTATCGTGATAGGTTGTGCTCATATTGTTGCCTTTGTGTATACAGAAATACATGTTTATTGTAACCGACGTGCGACATGTTGTGGCGGGTGTGGCAGCGCGCTGGCCACGCCTATTGTAGCGCACGTGGCTAGGAGAGGCATGGGCAAAAACAAGCTGCTGTATCGTAGTCAAAAAGCTACGATATACATCGCAAGACGGATATCTTTTCAGCACTAGGCTGATTAGACTCTATATCGTAGCTTTATAACTACGATATAGAGGAGAACGGGCATGTACAGCATCTTGCGAAATCGCGCGCTGGTCACTATCGGCATCGCCGAGGGCGTCAGCAACATCGGCAACTGGATCAACACCATGGCTATCTTTGCGCTGCTGCTGTTTCGCGGCGGCGGCGGCGTAGCCGAGAGCAGCGGCATCTTCCTGGCGGGCCTGGTGCCCACGCTGCTGGTCAGCCCGCTGGCAGGCTGGCTCTGCGACCGCTTCGACCGCAAGCGGCTGATGATCGCCAGCGAGCTGCTCTCGGGGCTGATGGTGGTAGGGCTGATCTTCGCGCAGCACACCACGCTAATCTACGCCCTGCTGGTATGCCAGGCGATCTGCGGGGCGGTGATGGGGCCAGCGCGGCGCTCCTCCATCCCACAGATCGTCGCGCCCGAGCAGCTGCCCAAGGCCAACGCGCTGCTAGAGCAGATCGCCAGCCTGATCAAGATCGCCGCGCCGCTGCTGGCCGGCGGTCTGCTTGCGGTGCTCAGCCCGCACCAGGCGCTCATCCTCGACGTGATCTCGTTCGCGATCTCGGCGATCATTCTGGCATGGCTACCCAAGCTGCCGCCCGCCGCCGCGCCCAGCCAGCACGCTGCCGCGCCCAAAAGCTCGCTGGGCGGGACGCTGCGGGGCAACGCCCGGCTGGCCCTGCTGATGGCGCTAGGCTTCAGCCTGCCCGCCGTGGTGATGGGCTTCGATGTGCTGGCATCGCTGCTGGTGCGCGACTCGCTGGGCGGCGACGAGCGGCTGTACGGCCTGCTGATCGGGGCAATCGGCGCGGGCAGCCTGGCCAGCACCGCGATCGTCATGCTGCGCCGCAGGGCCGCCGACCCCTGGCGCGATGCCACGGTGGGCATAGTGATACTGGCCGCGCTGCCTGCAGCCATGGCGGCGGCAGCAATCACGCCGCGCGTGGGCGCGCTGCCGCTGCTGATCTGTAGCATCGGCGCGGGCGTGGGCATCGGTCTGATCACCATGCAGGTGAGCACCCTCATCCAGCAGATGGCCCCGCCCGCGCTGCTCGGCCAGGTCAGCGGCATGTTCCAGAGCTTCCACACCGCAGGCCAGCTGGTGCCGCTGCTAGTGCTGCCGATGGTCATCCCGGCGCTGATCTCGATCGGGCTATACTTTGGTATGATGTGCGCGGCGCTGCTGCTGCTGGCAGCGGCAACCCAGATCGTGCTCGGCATGCGCCGATTCAGCCCGCCCGAGCAGGCCGAGCCAGGCCGGGCGACCACAGGATAACCATGGAAGATGCACGCGCGGCCCGCGACGCAGGCGGGTGGGAGATCGTCGAATCGGTAGCGCTAGAGCTGGATTTTGGCATAAGCATCGCGTGCGATCGGCTGCCCGCGCCGTTCCGCCAGGAGCGCTCGCGCCAGATCGCCCAGCAGGCCGCCGCCTGGCGCGAGGACTGGGCCGCGCTGATCGGCAGGCCGACCGGCTGGATCACGATCTGCGAGTACCTGGCCGACTTGGCGGGCGTGCTGACCGAGCGCGACTATGGGCGGGCCAGCATGGCCATGCGCGAGCTAGGCCAGCAGGATGCGCTGGAGCGCCTGATCGACAAGGCCGCGCGCTACGGCCTTGCGCCCCACCCCGATCTGCCCCCCGCCGAGCGGCTGCCCGAACTCTACAACCGGCTGATCCAGGCCCGCCGCCAGCACGTGGGCTTCAGCGAGGTGCCGCGCTCGGCGGTGCTGCGCCACGGCCAGCACGAGATCGCGCGGGCGGCGCGCTTCTTGGCGGGCGGCGATCTGCACACGCGCGGCTGGCACCTGATCGACCGCTTCTACTACGAGATCTATGCGCCCTGGCGGGCCGAGCAGCAGCCCGTGATCGACCAGGCCTACGCCGAGGCCGAGGCCGCCATGGGTGGGCGGGCGGGCGCGGGCAGGCCCGACACCAGCTGGCTGCCCGCCCAGAACCCGCTGCGCCACCAGCTGCCGCTGAGCAACGCGCTGGACGCGGGGATGCTGCGCGCGCTGCTGTGGGTCGAGCCATTTGGCTCCTTCGACTCGTGGGCGCTGGGCGATGGGGCGGTGTTCGCCTCGTGCAGCACATCCACCACGGCGCTGACCGGGGCCATGGACAAGCTCGAAGACCTGAGCCGCCGCATCCAGGCGCTGGCCGACCCCACCCGCCTGCTCATCCTGCGGCTCATCCGCAACCGCGATGCCAGCAACACCGGGCTGGCATCCTACCTCGATCTGGCCCGGCCCACCGTGAGCATCCACGCCAAGATCCTGCGCGAGGCGGGCCTGATCACCACCACCAGCGCCGGGCGGGCCGTGCGCCACCACATCCAGGCCGATGCCATCCGCAGCCTGTTCCGCGAGCTTGAGCAACTGCTCGACCTGCCCGAGATCAGCGAGGACTAGCCCTTCCAGATGCGGCGCGGCGCACAAAAGAACATTTGTTTCACCAGCATGAGCGTGCTATAATGCGGCCAAGGTACGAGTATCTACCACGAAACGGAGCCGCAGCATATGGCCACAGCCCCCGACCGTCGCGCTCTCCAGCGCCGCCTCGACGACGAGTTCCCCGACCTCCAGCTGCTCAACTGGTACATCCAGTACCGCCAGCTCAAAGCGGGCTGCCCGGATGCGGTGCTGCTCTACCGCATGGGCGACTTCTACGAGACCTTCGACGACGACGCCAAGCTGGTCGCCGAGAAGCTGGAGATCACGCTCACCTATAAAAAGTTCGCCAACAACAAGGCCACCGGGGCCGAGCAGCGCTGCCCCATGGCGGGCCTGCCCTACCACGCCGCCGAGCGCTACACCAGCCAGCTGGTGAGCGCGGGCTACCGCGTGGCGATCGCCGAGCAGATCAGCGAGACGCCATCCAGCCGAAAAGACACCCGCCCCAAGTCGGTGTTCGCGGGCGGGATCGAGGCCGGCGAGGCCCGCAAGGGCATGGTCGACCGCGAGGTGGTGCGCATCCTCACCCCCGGCACGATCACCGAGACCACCATGCTGCCAGCGGTGCAGAACAACTACCTGGTGGCCGTGATCGCCGAGGGCGGCAAGGTGGGGCTGGCCTACGCCGACCTGAGCACCGGCGAGTTCGCCTGCACCGAGTTCGCGGGCGACCGCGCCCACGCCCAGGCCCAGGGCGAGCTGGCCCGCCTGAGCGCCGCCGAGCTGCTGGTGCCCGAGGATGAGAAGCTGCGCATCCCCGGCCTCGACCCGGCCAGCGCCCGGCTGGAGCACGACCTGGAGTTCATGACCAAGGGCGAGCGCGAGATGCTGCTGCCCGGCGAGCGCCTGGCCCGCCGCACCGAGCGCGAGAACAACGCCCGCTGGGCGCACGGCCACGTCACCGGCGTGCCCGCGTGGAAGTGGGATCTGCGCACCACCTACGATGCGCTGACCCAGCAGTTCGGCGTGCGCTCGCTCGACGGCTTCGGCCTGAGCGCCGAGAAGAAGCTGGCCATCCGCGCCGCCGGGGCCATCCTGCAGTACACCCGCGAGACCCAGAACGGCGCGCTGGTGCACATGACCTCGCTGCGGGCCTACACCACCAGCGACGTGATGTTCCTCGACCCGCAGACGCGCCGCAACCTGGAGCTGCTGGAGGGCAGCGGCGGGCGCTCGAAAGGCTCGCTGGTGCAGGTGCTGGACCAGACCCGCACGCCCATGGGGGCGCGGCTGCTGCGCCGCTGGATCGGCCAGCCGCTGCTGGATGTGGCCCAGCTCACATCGCGGCAGGAAAACGTGGGCTTCTTCGTGGAGAACGCGCTGCTGCGGGCCGACATGCGCGAGCGCCTGAAGGCGCTGGGCGACATGGAGCGGGCGGTCAACCGCGTGGCCCAGGGCGGCGGCGTGGCCGTGCCGCGCGACCTGGTGCGCCTGCGCGAGGCGCTGCGCGCGCTGCCCGCCACCATCGAGGCGCTGGGCGGCTGGCGGCCAGCGGGCATGGCCGCGCCGGTGGCCGCGCCCGAGCAGGATGCCCAGGGCGAGCCAGAGCTGGGCGGCGAGTGGGACATGCTGTTCGATGAGGAGCCGCCCACGCCCGAGCCACCAGCGCCCGAGCCGCCCACGCCCGAGCCAAGTCTGCGCGAGCAGCGCGAGGCCAGGCGCAAGGTGGCGGCCCGCTACGCCGAGCAGGAAGACCTGTTCGCCGACTTCGACTGGGGCGCGGATGAGGATGAGGAGCCGCTGCCCGAGCCGCCCGCCCCCGAGCCGGAGCCGCCCGCCCCCGAGCGCCGCGCGCTGCCCCGCCCGCGCCGCAGCGCGGCCCCCAGCCCCAGCGGCATCGACGCCTGCGCCGACGTGCTGGCCTTCCTTGAGGGCGCGCTGGATGACGACCCGCCAGCGCTGCTGGGCGCTTCCAACTACCTGCGCGCCGTGGCGGGCGGCGAGACGCCCCGCCGCGTTATCCGCCCGGGCTTCGACAAGGGCATGGATGAGGTCGTGAAGGCAGCTCGCACGGCCCAGCAGTACATCAGCAACCTTGAAGCCCGCGAGCAGCAGAAGACCGGCATCAAGTCGCTGCGGGTGGGCTACAACCAGGTGTTCGGCTACTACATCGAGGTGGCCAAGAGCTACGCGGGCGACGTGCCCGCCGACTACATCCGCAAGCAGACGCTGAGCACCGGCGAGCGCTACTACACCAGCGAGCTGAAAGAGTTTGAGAACATCGTCATCACCGCGCAGGAGCGGCTGAACGACCTGGAGCGCCAGGCCTTCGCCCGCGTGTGCGCGATCGCCGCCGAGGCGGGCGAGCGCCTGCTGGCCACCGCCCGCGCCCTGGCCGAGATCGACGTGTACCTGGCGCTGGCCGAGGTGGCGGCGCGCGGCGGCTACACCCGCCCGCTGCTGGCCGAGGACAGCCGCCTGATCATCCAGGCGGGCCGCCACCCCATGGTCGAGCAGGCCCTGGATGACCCGTTCATCCCCAACGACGCGCTGCTGGACACCGACGCCAACCAGATCCTGGTGATCACCGGCCCCAACATGGCGGGCAAAAGCACGGTGCTGCGCCAGATCGCGCTGATCGTGCTGATGGCCCAGATCGGCTCGTTCGTGCCCGCCGAGCGCGCCGAGATCGGCCTGGTCGATCGGATCTTCACCCGCATCGGCGCGCAGGACGACATCGCCACCGGCCAGTCGACCTTCATGGTGGAGATGACCGAGACAGCGGCGCTGCTCATCCAGAGCACACGGCGCAGCCTGATCATTCTGGATGAGGTGGGGCGCGGCACCAGCACCTACGACGGCATGGCCATCGCCCAGGCGGTGATCGAGTACATCCACAACGAGCCGCGCCTGGGCTGCCGCACGCTGTTCGCCACCCACTACCACGAGCTAACCCGCCTGGAGCACGTGCTGCCCAGGGTGAAGAACTACCACATGGCGGCGGTAGAGCAGGATGGCCACGTGGCGTTCCTGCACAAGCTGCGCAGCGGCGGGGCCGACCGATCCTACGGCATTCATGTGGCCGAGCTGGCGGGCATCCCCCGCGCGGTCACCAAGCGCGCCAAGGAGCTGCTGGCCGACCTTGAGCAGTCGACGGCGCAGCCCGCCCCCGCGCCCCAGGCTGAGGGTGCCGCGCCCGAGGCCGCGCCCGAGGGGCTGCACCCGGCGGTGGAGTTCATTCGGCGGCTCCAGGTGAACGAGCTGACGCCGATCGAGGCGCTCACCAAGCTCTACGAGCTGCAGCAGCTGGCGAGGCAGTAGTTTTTCTTCACCACGAAGACGCGAAGGCGCGAAGGTTTTTTACCACCAAGGCTCCAAGGCTCCAAGTTTGCAGACTTGGGGCCTTGCGCCTTCTTCGAGCATTCACCTGCCTTCGTCGAGCGTTCACCCGCCTTCATCGAGCATTCACCTGCCTCATTCGAGCGCTCACCTGCCTCATTCGAGCGCTCACCTGCCTCATTCGAGCGTTTCCCAGCCTCATTCAAGCCGCCGCAATGAATCGCGCCGTATGCATCGCGTGCATCGTGTGCATCGTGCGATGGTTCGATGTGGCGATGCACGCGGCGCGGGCGGACACGAGATCCGCCCCTACATCGATGTGTGACACTGTGCGCATCGGGCGGGGCGGCAATAAGGGCAAGGCGGGCATTCTCGCACTCCTCAAGCATCTTTTCCCAGCACATCCAAAATCTTGGCGCCTTGGTGGCAAAAAATCCACGCCGAGCACATCCAAAATCTCCGAATCTTGGAGTCTTAGAGTCTTGGTGGTAAAAAATCCTCGTGGTGAATCTGGGTGTTGCCTTGGGGCGAGGCGGCGTGCTATACTGCGGGCAAGAAGAGGAACCCCTATGGATATGACAGCGGCACAGCCCAGCGTCAACGCTATCGCCCTTCACGACTACGGAGGCCTGGGCTGCTGCGTGCCATGGCTGTGGGGGCGCAGGGCCTAGTGTACCTTGCTAGGCAGAACCTCTTCCACAGCCTTCCCGAGCGGGAAGGTCTTTTTATTTTCCTGCTCTGATCGCGCGATGTCCGTGGCGGCGAGGCGTACCCGCGCCCGCTCGACGGCGAGCCAGCGGCCCCCATGCGGCTGCGCGCCCCACAGATGCGACAGAGCCAAGCAGAGAGGACTCTGTATGAGTACCATCAAACCGTTCGCGATCAAGACCCACGCCCCGCGCATGCCGTCGATCCTCAAGCTGTTCCAGCGGATCGCCAAGGCCCACCCGATGATCATCGCCGTCTCGCCCCCCGACCAGCACACGCGCCCCGAGCGCACCACCCGCTACTAGCCCTACCGCGCCGTAGGCGCTGCCACCACCCCTCCGCCCCGCTATGGCCAGGGCAGGGGGCGAACACAGCCATACGCCGCGTAGGTGTGAGGAACACCGAAACGAATGACCGCACGACCAAGCAAACAGGGCATCAGGCGCAACCTGATGCCCTGTCTTTTTTTGTGCCAAGCCCCGCTACGGCGCTAGATCGCCTTCTGGTTCTCGCGCGCGGTCTCTAGGCGGCCCAGGTGGCTGGCCTCGCTCAGCGAGACCAGGTAGGGCATGCCCTCGCCGTACTCGATCACGCTGATGCTGGCGTTGGTGACCCAGATGCGGTTGATGCGGTCCATGTCCATGCCCAGCGCATCGGCCACCAGGATCTTGACCACCACATCGTGGGTGGAGAGCAGCACGTTGCGGTCGGCGAACTCGCTGTACAGCCGCTCTTTAAAATCGAGCACGCGCTTGAGGATGTTGCTGAAGCTCTCGCCGCCGGGCATCTGCGAGCGGGTGGGGTGCATGCGCCACTCGACCAGGCCCGCGCCGTAGCGCGCGACCACCTCATCCAGCATCAGGCCCTGCCAGTCGCCGTGGTCGATCTCCAGCAGGGAAGGCTCGACGGTGAAGGGCACCGCCGGGTGGTGGGCGGCGATGGCCTCCGCCGTGCGGCGGGCGCGCTGTAGCGGGCTGGCGAAGATCGCATCGATCGGCTCGCCCTTGAGGCGCTCAGCCAGGGCGGCGGCCTGGCGCACGCCAAGCTCGGACAGCGGCGCGTCGGCCTGCCCCTGGTAGCGCCCGATTCGGTTCCACTCGCTCTCGCCGTGGCGAATAATGATGAGACGCATAGTTACCCTCTGCTCAAATGACTGCCTGGCAGATGCCAAGGGACCACGCTGAACCAGAGACACTGCCGGCTACCGCAAAACCGCAACCTGTTTACCGCGCGCCATTATAGCGGAAACTCGCCGCGCCGATGTGGTACCATGCGGCCACGAAGAAGCGCGATACAGGCCGCCCCACGCGCCAGAGAGGCTTGCGCAGGCTCTGGCCGCGCGCGGCAAGCGAGGAAAATATGGCCGAGACCCAAACCTGGCAGATCCTGCCCACCGCCGACGACGTGGCCGCCGAGGCCGCGCGGCGCTTCGTGGCGCTGGCCCAGCAGGCCGTGGCCCAGCGCGGCGTGTTCACCGTGGCGCTGGCGGGCGGCACCACGCCCAAGCGCATGTACGAGCTGCTGGCCCAGGCCCCGCTGGTCGACCAGGTGCCCTGGCCGCAGGTGAAGTTCTTCTGGAGCGACGAGCGTTTCGTGCCGCTGGACCACCCCGACAGCAACTACCTTGCCGCCCGCCTGGCGCTGCTCGACCACATCGCCATCCCAGCCAACACGGTGTTCCCCGCGCCGGTGGCCAGCGACACCCCCGAGCATGTCGCCGCATCCTACGCCGCCACCATCGCCCAGGAGCTTGGCGAGGGCGGGGTGTTCGACCTGGTGCTGCTAGGCATCGGGCCGGATGGCCACACCGCCTCGCTCTTCCCCGGCCGCCCCGAGGTGGACGCGCCCAGCGCGCCCGATGTGATCGCCATCCGCGAGTCGCCCAAGCCGCCGCCCAGCCGCATCACCTTCGCACTGCCGCTGATCAACGCCGCCGCCCACGTGATCGTGCTGGCCCCTGGGGCCGAGAAGGCCGACGCCGTGCGGCGCTGCCTGCGCCCGGCTGCGGGCGAGCTGCCGCCGCCCGCCGGGCGGGTGCGCCCCGGCGCGGGCCGGCTCACCTGGCTGATCGACGAAGCCTCGGCCAGCCAGCTCTAGCGGGAGAGGCAGCACCGATGATAGCCGAGCAATCTACCTTCGCCCAGATCCGCGCCCTGCTCGACCGCGCCGAGCGCGACACCGTGGCGGTGCGTCAAGATGCGGCCCGCGCCGCCGAGCTGCTGCGCGGCATCGAGCAGGCCGAGGCGCTGCTGGATGTGCAGCGCGGCCAGGGCATCGACAGCCGCGCCGAGGAGGGCCGCGCCAGCTCGCTGCGCGGCTTCGCCCTGCGCGAGGCCCGCATGATCGTGCGGCAGGCCCAGGCCGCTGGCCAGGCCCAGCAGCTGGCGGACAGCCCGCTGTGGGCCGAGCTGCTGGCCAGCGAGGCCGCGCGCACGGCCCGCCAGCGCCGCAGCCTGCTGCTGTGGCTGGGCGGCATCGCCGCGCTGGCCGTGCTGCTGGTGGTGGTGGTGCCCCGCGTCTTCCCATCCGCGCCGGTGGCCAGCACGCTAGAGGTGAGCGCGCATGTGGAGCAGGGCGACCTGCAGGGCGCGCTGGCCCTGGCGCTGGCCGAGCAGGCCAGGGTGCCCGAGGATGAGCAGATCGGCATGTGGGTGGCGGCGCTCCAGCAGCAGCTGGGCCAGGCCAGCGCGGCCAGGGCCTCGTGGGATGCGGCCAGGGCGCGCTACCCCAGCGAGGCCAGCTACCTGAACGATCAGGTGGGCGTGCTGGTGGCCGTGGGCGACACCGCCCAGGCCGAGCAGGCGGCCACCCGCCTGCAGCAGCTGCCCGGTGGCGCGGCCTTCGGCACCTACCAGCTGGGGGCCGTGCGCGAGGCCCAGCTGCGCTACAGCGAGGCCATCCAGCTCTACGACCAGGCCAGCCAGCTGGCCGACAAGGAGGATCGCCCGCAGCTGGTGGTGGTGGCCAGGGCGCGCATGGCCGCGCTCATGCAGCTGCCGCAGCAGCCCTAGCGGGCGCGGCGGGTCGCAAAAAACGGCGCGGGCGGCATCACAACCGCCCGCGCCGTTTTGCCATGATCTCGCCCGGCTAGAACAGCTCGTCCATGTCGTTCTGGGCGCGGCGGGCGCGCACCTCCAGCGGCTCGGCCTCGCGCGCGCCCATGGCCCTGTAGAAGTGTTCGTCGTAGGCGCGGGTGCGCACCACCACCGGCATAGGCACGGCGTGGCCCAGCACCATGGCCTGCTGGCGCGAGTCCAGCGTGGCCAGCACCGACTTCAGCGCGCTGCCGCCGCTGACGCCGGTGAACACCGCGTCGATGTCCTTGTCGTCGTTGAGCAGCGCGGTGATGCGCGTGCCCAGCTGGCTCATCACCTCGTTGCTGATCGACGAGGGCCGCTGGTCCACGATCAGCAGCGTCACGCTGTACTTGCGCAGCTCGCGGGCGATGGTGCCAAAGATCGTCGCGCCCGAGGCCGAGGCGCTGAGGAACTTGTGGGCCTCCTCGATCGTGATCATCAGCGGGTGGGGCTTGTCGGCCTTGTTCTTCGAGCGCAGGTAGCTGTCCGTCATCTCGACCCAGCGGCGGTGGATGCGGCGGGTGATGATGTTGGCGGTGAGCATGTACGAGAGCGTGTCGGTGTGGCGGCCAAACTCCAGCACCACGTGCTTACCGTGGCTCAGCGCGTCGATCATGCGGTCGATCGTGGCGCTGGGCGCGGTCTCGCGCACGAACTCCTTGCGGGCCACCTGCTCCAGCTTGCGCTTCAGCGCGCTGATCGCCCCGGCGTGGCCGCCCGCCTCCTCGGCGAACTCCTTCAGCTCATCGGCGCTCATGGCCAGCAGCGCCTTCAGCCACTTGTCGCGGTAGCGGTCCACCAGCAGGTAGGCCGACTCGGTGGCGGTGGGGTTGAGGTTCAGCTCGTCGCGCAGCAGCTCGATGTCGCCCACCTCGATCTGGTCGAGGCCGATCACCACCTCCTCATCCGGGGCCACGCCACGGTTGCGCGAGGATGCGGGGTCGAGCGAGTAGACCAGCACCTGCGAGCCGCCGAACAGCTGGCGCAGGCCCTTGACGAAGGTGCCGCTCTCGCTGGTGGCGTCGTGGCCGTACTCGCTGTGCATGTCGAAGATCAGGTTGGATGCCGACTTGGCCTTGATCGTGCCGCAGAGGATCAGGCGGGTCAGGAAGCTCTTGCCGGTGCCGCTCTTGCCGAACACGCCGTTGGAGCGCTCGACCAGCCGCTCCAGGTCGAGGCAGATCGGCACGTCCATGTCCAGCGGACGCCCGATCTCGAAGTGGGTGCGGTCTTCGGTGCCGAACACGCGGGTGAAGTCGCTCTCGTTGGCGTCGAACACGGCGGCGAAGTGGCGCGGCACCGTCTTCACCGGGCGCGGCCCCTCGTTCAGGTCGTGCGGCACCATCAGGTTGGGCTTGAGGTTGATCGAGCCGTAGGTGGATGTGCCCGCCAGCACCTCGTAGAAGAACGGGTCGCTGCCGGGCGGGTCGGCCAGGATCTTCTGGTTGGTGGCCTCCAGCGACACGTCCGTCACCATCGAGAAAAACTGGTGCTTCTCGCCCTCCACCACCACAAATTTGCCCACCCGCATATCTTCGACACTGGCGTCCGCGTCGAGCCGGGCGCTCAGCCCCTCGATCAGCGAGCCGCTGGTGATGACGCCCAGCTTCGCGCGCGTGAACATGGACATACGCGTGATCTCCTGCCTCGGTCTTTGGTACATCTGTGCGACAACTATAGCATTATTGGGGGGGCTGTCAAGCGCAGCGAGGTAGGCTGTTTACCACGAAGACGCGAGGGTTTTTAACCACGAAGACGCGAAGACGCGAAGGGGATGGGGAACCATTTACCACCAAGACTCCAAGAGGGCGAAGGGGATGAATACCACGAAGACGCGAAGAGGATGGGGAGCCGTTTACCACCAAGACTCCAAGACTCCAAGAGCGCAAAAAGATCGAGAAACGGCAAGGAGCCAGCCCTACCCACCTGGCCCATGCGGCGAAGGTGCCGCTCATGTTTTGATGGCCATATGCGCGAACATCAGCAGCCAGGGAACGGCACAGGAACGCCCAAAATTGGGGGTTCGAAGGGGGCGATGCCCCCTCGCGGGGTCGCTAGGGGCAGGCCCCTAGCCGCCGCCCGCGCAGGGCACACACCAAACAGAAAAGAGGAACCTACATCATCGAAGCCGCAGCCGGTCGCCCCAACCGCGCAATGCTCCAAACATTGCCTACGGTCGGGCCGACCCAGAACCGCCGCCAAACAGGCAAGCAGCCCTTCATCCACCCCCAGCAGCCCTTCATCCACTCCCAGCAACCCTTCATCCACTCCCAGCAACCCTTCATCCACCCCCAGCAACCCTTCATCCACCCCCAGCAGCCCTTCATCCACCCCCAGCAGCCCTTCATCCACCCCCAGCAGCCCTTCATCCACCCCCAGCAGCCCTTCATCCACCCCCAGCAACCCTTCATCCACCCCCAGCAACCCTTCATCCACCCCCAGCAACCCTTCATCCACCCCCAGCAACCCTTCATCCACCCCCAGCAGCCCTTCATCCACCCCCAGCAACCCTTCATCCACTCCCAGCAACCCTTCATCCACTCCCAGCAACCCTTCATCCACTCCCAGCAACCCTTCATCCACCCCCAGCAACCCTTCACCCCAATCTTGGCGTCTTGGAGTCTTGGTGGTTACGAATCTTCGTGCCTTCGCGTCTTCGTGGTAAAGAATCCCGTGGTAAAGAAAAAAGCCCCGGCCCAGACAGCGCGTGTCCGGGCCGGGGCTAGTGGGAAGGGCCTACTTGCGGCGGTTGCGCAGGAACGGCGGGATGTCCAGGTCATCCGTGTTCGTGAACGACGGGGCCGGGCGCTGCGGCTGCTGCGGCTGCTGCGGCTGCTGCGGCTGCTGCGGCTGGGCAGGCGCGGGGCGGATGGGCTGCTGCTGCGGGCGGGCCTGCTGCGGGGGCTGCTGCGGCACGCCTGCGGCGGGGAAGCTGCTGCGCTGGCGCTGCTGCTGGTTGTTCTTGTTCACGTCGAAGCCGGTGGCGATCAGCGTCACCTTCACCGCGCCGGGGGGCATGGTCGGGTCGAACACCGCGCCCCAGATGATCTGGGCCTCGGGGTCCACGGCCTTGGCCACGATATCGGCGGCCTCGTTCACCTCCAGGATGCCCAGATCCTCGCCGCCGGTCACATTGAAGAGCACGCCCTTCGCGCCGTCGATCGAGACCTCCAGCAGCGGCGAGGCGATCGCCATGTTCACCGCATCCACCATGCGGTTGTCGCCCGTGCCGTGGCCGATGGCCATGAGCGCCGAACCTTGCTGGGCCATGATCGTCTTGACGTCGGCGAAGTCGACGTTGATCAGGCCGCGCTGGGTGATCAGGTCGGAGATACCCTGGATGCCCTGGCGCAGCACATCGTCGGCCATGCGGAAGGCCTGGAGCATGGACGTGTTCTTGGATGCGGTCTGGAGCAGGCGGTCGTTCGGGATGGTGATCAGGGTGTCCACCATCGGCTTCAGCTGCTCGATGCCCTGCTCGGCGGTCTTGCCACGGTGGCGACCCTCGAAGGTGAAGGGGCGGGTGACGACGCCCACCGTGAGCATGCCCAGATCCTGCGCGATGCTGGCGATGATCGGCGAGGAGCCAGTGCCGGTACCGCCGCCCATGCCAGCGGTGATGAAGCACATGTCCGCGCCCTTGAGTGCGTCGTAGATCTCCTCAGTCGTCTCCTCGGCAGCCTTCTGGCCGATCACCGGGTTACCGCCTGAGCCAAGGCCCTTGGTCAGCTTGTCGCCGATGCGGATGCGCACATCGGCGCGCGAGTGCATCAGCGCCTGGGCATCGGTGTTCACGGTGATGAACTCGACGCCCTGGACCCCGTCCTCCACCATCCGGTCGACAGCATTGGAGCCGCCGCCGCCTGCACCGATCACCTTGATTACCGCGTGTGGCTCGGGCATGTAGCTCGAAAAATCGGTCATGGAAACCTCCTGTGAGAGCACCCCGCATGGCGAATCGCGGCGCGACTGGCATCACGCCACGCCATCCAGAGCGCGTGCATCACGGCAGAAACTCGCGAAGCCAGTTTTTAAAACGCTCGTAGGTATTCGTCCAGCCCTCGTGGCCCTCATCGGGCGAGGACGAGAAGCTCTGGTCGGGCAGGCCGTGGCGCGCGCCCCAGCGCACCAGGCCCACGGCGGTGGCGTAGGGCGGGCTGTCGAGCGCGTCGGCCAGGCCGCCCAGGTCGCTGGGCACGCCGATCCGCACCGGCACGCCCAGCATCTCGCGCATCAGCTCGTCGAAGCGCGGCAGCAGCGAGGTGCCGCCGGTGAGCACGATGCCTGCGGGCAGCATGCCCTCGTAGCCGCTGCGGCGGATCTCGTTGTAGATCAGCTCCACCACCTCCTCGGCACGGGCCTGGATGACCTGGTTGAGCGTCTGGCGGCTCACCTGCTGGCGCTCACCCACGGCGAAGGCCTCGACGTCGATCAGATCCTCGGTGGTGTCCTGCGGCTCGTCGGCGATCGCCGAGCCGTACTTGAGCTTGAGGTACTCGGCGGTGTGGTAGGGCGTCTGCAGCACCAGGGCGATGTCGTTGGTGAAGTGGTTGCCGCCCACCGCCACCACGCTGGTGTGCCAGATGCCGCCCTGCACAAACACGGCGATGTCGGTGGTGCCGCCGCCGATATCCACCAGCACCACGCCGCGATCCTTATCATCCTCGGTCAGCACGGCCTCGCCAGATGCGAGCGGCTGGAGCACCAGGTCGTCGATCTCGACCCCGCCGCGCTGCACGCTCTTGATCAGGTTCTGGATGGCCATCACCTCGCCGGTGACGATGTGGGTCTCGACCTCCAGCCGGAAGCCGCTCATGCCCACAGGGTCGCGGATGCCCGAGTTGCCATCCACGATATAGGCGCGCGGGATGACGTGGATGACCTCGCGCTGGGTGGGGATGGCAATCGCCTGGGCGTTCTCGACCGCGCGCGAGACATCCTGGCGGGTGATCTCGTGATCGTTGCGGGCCACGGCCACCACGCCGTTCGAGTTGAGCGAGGCGATGTGCCGCCCGGCCACGCCCACATAGGCCGCGCCGATGCGGTAGCCCGAGACGCGCTCGGCCTTCTCGATGCTGGTGGCGATCGCATTCACCGCGTCGTCGATATTGACCACCACGCCTTTATCGAGGCCCTTCGAGGGCGTCAGACCGACCCCAAGCACATTGAGCCGACCATTTGGCTGCACCTGCGCCACAATCGCGCAGACTTTTGTGGTTCCAACATCAATGCCGACGATGGTTCGTTGAGCCATAGCAACATCCTACGGATGACTGGAGAAGGGCAGCGGCCTCGCGGCGCTCAGCCTTCATTACGGTAATACGGTGTCTGTGGCCGTAGATCGAGTAGTGTAAATACCGATCCGTCTTTTAGCAAACGATCCAGCACGACCAATTTCTCATCGAGCCGTTCGCTCGTTCCAAAGATGATCGTCTTGTTGTCGGGGGCCAGCACGTAGACCCCCTTATCATCCGACCAGTTGATACTGATCGGCTGCACCCCAGTCTCGGGCGTGAGCCGCAGGGCCAGCGCGTTGGCGAGGCTCAGGGCGTCGCTGTCGACGTAGTCGTTGGGCTTGAGCGCCTGGGCGCTGTGGTCCTCGATCACCAGCGTGTCGCTCACGGCGGCGGTCGGGTCGGCGTCGCCCAGCACGCGCCCCGAGGCATCCACAAAGAACAGGCTGCCGCCGTTCTTCCAGCGGATCTGGGGCCGCCGCTCGACCACATCCACCAGCAGGGTGTCGGGCAGGGCCACGCTGGCGCTGGCGTCGGCGATGTAGGCGCTGGCCTTGAGCCGACGCACCACCTCGGCGGTGTCCACATACCAGATCGACTGCTCGAAGGCATCGGCCTGCTTGATCACATCGGCTGGCTTCATCACCTCTGCGCCATCCACCTGCACGTTCTGCACCGTGAAGCGGTTGTTGGTGAAGATGTAGACGATGCTGAAAAGCGAGACCACCAGCAGCGCAGCGCTAGCCACGTGGCCGCTGGCCACCCACTCGGCCAGGGTGTGGCGCGGCCCCGGCGTGGCGGCCTCGGCGGCGGCGGGCCTGCGGCGCGGCCCTGGCCTGGCCCCCAGGGGCTGCGAGCGCAGCTTGGGTGTGGCGGCCTCGGCGGCCTTGCGCGGCCTCGCGGGCTTGGGCGCGGCCCCAGCGGCGGGGGTCGCGTGGTCGCCGCCCCTGGGCGGGGCGCTGACCGCCACCGCGTGGTCGCCGCCCTTGCGCGTGCGGGGCGCGGCGGGCTTGGTGCTCTCGGCTACCGCCTTGGTGCTCTCATCCGCCGCCTTGGGGGCGCGCGCCCTGGTGGGGCGGGGCGCGTCGCCTGGCGCGGCGGGCGGGGCCGCGCGCGGGCGTGGCGGGCGGGGGCGGGCGGGCTTGGCGCTCTCGGCTGCCGCCTCCTTCTCGCGCCGCCGCGCCTCCACGCGGTCGCGGGCCGTCAGCGGGCTGTGCTCGGGGTGCACCGCGCCATCGGCGGGCTGCTCGCTCTGTGGTTTTTTGCGCCTCTGCTCCATGTGCTGCGCTAGGCCTTGGGGTGGCGCTCAAGCGCCAGCTCGATCAGCCGATCCAGCAGGGCGCTGTAGCTCAGGCCGCTGGCCTCCCACATCTTGGCGTACATGCTCAGCGGGGTGAAGCCCGGCATGGTGTTGACCTCGTTGATGTAGAGCGCGCCAGTGTCCTTGTCCATCAGGAAGTCAACGCGGGCCAGCCCAGCGCCGTCGATCGCCTTGAAGGCCAGCACCGCCAGCGACTTAATCTCCTCCATCTGCGCGGGCGTGATCGGCGCGGGGATGAGGATCTGCGACTCGCCAGCCAGGTATTTGGCCTCGTAGTCGTACCACTCCTTCGACGAGACCACCTCGCCGGGCACGCTGGCCTCGGGGGTGTCGTTGCCCAGCACGCTGATCTCCAGCTCGCGCACGTTCAGGCCCTGCTCCACCACGATCCGGCGGTCGTAGCTGGCGGCCAGGCGCAGGCCCTCGGCAAGCTCCTCGCGGGTTTTGGCCTTGGAGATGCCCACGCTGCTGCCCATGTTGGCGGGCTTGACGAACATCGGGTAGCGCAGCTGCGACTCAAGGGTATCGAGCGTGGCCTCGGGGGCGGCCTGCCAGTCGACGCGGCGGACAAAGGCCCAGGGCACCTGCGCCAGCCCGGCGGCGGCAAAGGCGGCCTTCATCATGGCCTTGTCCATGCCCACCGAGGATGCCAGCACGCCGCAGCCCACATAGGGGATGCCCGCCAGCTCGAAGAGGCCCTGCACGGTGCCATCCTCGCCGCGCGGCCCGTGGAGCACAGGGAAGACCACATCCAGCGGGGCCTGCGAGGATTCGAGCAGGAAGCCCAGGCTGCTAGTGGAGGCGGCCAGCGCACTGGTGGGGGCGGCGCTGGGCGCGGCCTGGGGGCCGCCGGGCAGCAGCGCGGCGTCGGCCAGCGACTCGATCTGGGCGGGGGCCTGCTCGCCAGCGATCCAGCGGCCATCCTTGGTGATGCCGATCGGCAGCACCTCATATTTCTCACGGTCGAGCGCGCCGAGCACCGCCCGCGCCGACACAATCGAGACCTCGTGCTCACCCGACTGGCCGCCAAACAGAACGCCAACCCGTATTTTCTCGGACATGAGACAAACCCTTCGTATCAGAGCATACAGAAGCGCCAGGCCCCTGTGGATGAGAAAGCGATCTCAAAACGATCCGCTCACTGAGAAGGCTACCACACAAGGGCATATTCTGCACGCCGCTAGCGCATGATCTGCACCTCTAGCTCCAGATCCAGGCCAAACTCGGCCCGCACGCGCTCGCGGGCCATGTCGATCAGGGCCAGCACATCGGCGCTGGTGGCCCCGCCCATGTTGATGATGTAGTTGGCGTGGCGCTCGGCGATCTGGGCGTTGCCCACGCGCGCACCCTTCAGGCCCGCCGCCTCGATCAGGCGGCCCGCGCTGTCGCCGGGCGGGTTCTTGAACACGCTGCCGCACGACTGGCCGTGGGGCGTCTTGGCGCGGCGCTGGACCGAGGTCTCGGCCATGGTGCGGGCCAGCTCCTGCGGGTCGGCGCGGCGCATGGCGAACTCGGCGGCCAGGATGATCGGGCGCTGGCTGGCCGAGGCCGCGCTGCGCTTGAGCGCGCTGGTGCGGTAGCCATAGCCCAGCTGCTCGACCGGCCACTCCTCGATCTGGCCGCCCGACCACAGCCAGGCGCGGCGCAGCACGGCGGCCACGCTGCCGCCGTAGCAGCCCGCGTTGCCGTAGATAGCCCCGCCGATGGTGCCCGGCAGGCCCTCGGCCCACTCTAGCCCGGCGTAGCCCTGGTGGGCCAGCTTGCGGGCGGTGCCCGCCATGGGCGCGCCGGCATCCACCCGCGCCAGCACGGTGTCGCCCTGCTCGTCGATCTGGGTGGCGCTGGCGCGGTAGCGCAGCACCAGGCCCGGGAAGCCCTCATCTAGGGCCAGCAAGTTGGAGCCACCGCCCAGCAGGAACACCGGCAGATCGCGCTGGGCAGCCCAGCCGAGCAGAGATGCAAGCTCGGCTGGGCTGCTGGCGTCGGCGCGGTAGCGGGCGGGGCCGCCGATCTTCCACGATGTGTAGCGCGATAGCGCTTCTTGTTCCGAAATAATCAGTTCCATATCTATCCGAAGTCACTCGCGCTGGCAATAGGCAAAAAGTCCGGCATCGGCCCCAAAACCTAGCGATCCACACTATCCATGGCCATATAGCCCAGCCGCCTGCGCAGCGCCGCCGCCTCCTCGGCGTGGCCGAGGCCCTGGCGGATGCGCAGGGCCTCGGCCCAGGCCCGCTCGGCGGCATCCTGCGACTCGGATGCCTGCAGCAGGTCGCCCTGGTGCTCCAGGGTGCGGGCCAGGGCCACCTGGTCGCCGGTGTGCTGGGCCAGGGCCAGGGCGCGGCGGTAGTAGCCGCCCGCCTCGGCGTAGCGCCGCAGGGCCACGTAGGCGTCGCCCAGGTGCAGCAGCGACACGTGCTGGCCGCGCACGTTCTGGGTCTGCTCCTCAAGGGCGCGGGCGCGCTCGTAGTGCTCGATGGCGCGGTCGGTGTGGCCCAGGCGCTGCGCCACCATGCCCAGCAGGCTGTTCGAGCGGGCCAGGCCCACGGTGTCGCCGATCTGCTCGCGGATGAGCAGGCCCTCCCGCCCAACCAGCTCGGCCTCATCCATGCGGCCCTCGGCCAGCAGGGCCAGCGCGATCTTATCCTTCAGCATGGCCTGCCCCAGCGGGCTGGCGCGGCCCTGCTCTAGGCCCAGTGCCTTCTGGTAGAACACCAGCGCCTCGCGCGAGGCCGCCAGGGCGCGGTAGACATCACCCATGCCGGTGAGCACACGGGCCAGCTTGATGCGGTCGTCGGCCTGCACGTGCTCTTCTTGGGCGGCCTGAAGGCCCTCTAGGGCTTCCATATGCCTGCCCTGGAGCTGGTAGACCTTGGCCAGGTGGAAGTGCACCTCGGCCTCGACCGCTCCGGCGTCCTCGGTCTCGGCCAGGGCCAGGGCCTCGGCCAGCGTCATCTCGGCCTGGGGCAGCTGGTTCAGCTCGCGCTGCATGCGGCCCAGCGCCACCAGCGCGTGGGCCTGGGCCTGCCTGCCGCCGTGCTGGCGGGCGGCGCGCACCATGCGCTCGGCGTAGCCCAGCGCCTCGCGGTACTGCCCGCCGAACTCGAGCACGGCCAGCGCCGCGCTGTAGGCCCGCAGCTCGTAGGCGCGGCGCTTCTGCAGCTTCTCCATATATTCTAGGGCGCGCTCGACCCAGCGCCGCGCAGAGGCGAAGTCGAGCTGGGCGATCATGGCCTCGGCCACAGCGATCGCGCCATCCACCGCCGCCCCGAACTCGCCAGCCTGCACCCAGTGCCAGACCAGAGTCTCGCGCCAGCCTGCGGGCGCGTGTGCATCCACCGCGTAGCGCGCCATCATCTCGCGGGCGACTTTGCGGTGGAATACTGCTCCGTCATCGCTCATGCGTACTGCCTTTACTTGGGCATCTCTACCATATCCGGGTGAAATCTGCTCTCATCCATGATATGACTTTGGCCCATGACAGGGCAGTGGGCAAGATGACCGTTGTATTACAGCTGCCCAGCGCGTCGCGCCAGAATGAGCGATCCGACCGCGTGGCCATCGCCAGCGCCCAGCGTCAGCAGCACATCGCCGGGGCGCAGCAGCGCCGCGATCGCCTCGGCGGCCTGGGCCACGCTGCCCGCCGCCGCCACATCCGGGTGGTGGATGCGGGCCACCAGCTGCTCGCTGCTGACGCCCAGGGTGTTCTGCTCGCGGGCGGCGTAGATATCGCCCACGCGCAGCACATCGGCGTCGCCAAACGCGTCGGCCCAGTCATCCAGCAGCGCCGCTGTGCGCGAGTAGGTGTGGGGCTGCAGGTAGACCACCAGCCGACGGCCAGGGAAGCGGCTGCGGGCCGCCTGGAGCGTGGCGCGCACCTCGCTGGGGTGGTGGGCGTAGTCATCCACCACATCCACGCCGCCCGCCGCACCCTTGTGCTCGAAGCGGCGGTCTGCGCCGTGGTAGGCGGCCAGGCCCTCGGCGATGGCCTGCGGGCCGACGCCCAGCGCCACAGCGGCGGCCAGCGCGCCCATGGCGTTGCGCACGTTGTGCTGGCCATACAGCCCCAGCAGGAAACGGCCCAGGCTGCGGGTGGCGAATGTGCGCTGGTCGTAGCGCCACACATCGAAGGATGTGCCCTCGGCGTCAGCGCGCACGGCGGTGGCGCTCCAGTCGAGCAGGGCACGCCTGCACGAGACCGGGTCGCTGCCCAGCGCCTCGTCGATGCCGTAGAGCGTGGTGCCCTCGCCGCCCACGGCCCGCAGCGCGCCCTCGTCGTCGCCGCAGGCGATCACGCGGCGGCGGTCGGGCACGGCGCTGGCGAAGGTGCGGAACGCCTCGTCGTACTCGGCCTGGGTGGGGTAGATGTCCACATGGTCCCACTCGACATTCGTCACCACGGCCAGCGCGGGCGTGAGCGCCAGGAAGGTGCGGTCGTACTCATCGGCCTCCAGCACCAGCGGCGCGGCGGGGTCGCCCCAGCGGGCGTTGGTGCCCAGCGCGGGCACATCCGCGCCCACCACAAAGCCGGGGTCGCGGCCATCCTTCAGCAGGATGAGGCTGAGCAGCGCGGTGGTGGTGGTCTTGCCGTGGGTGCCCGCCACCGCGATCACATCGCGCTGGGCCGACCACTCGCGCCAGAGGTCGGCGCGCTTCTGCACGGGGATGCCCGCCGCCCGCGCCGCCGCCAGCTCCACGTGGTCGGGCCGCGCGGCGGATGTGGTGAGCACCACATCGGCCCCGCGCACAAACGCGGGGTCGTGCCCCTGGTGCACGGTAGCGCCCCGCGCGGCCAGGGCGGCGGTCAGCGCGTTCTGCTGCGGGTCGGAGCCGCTGACCGCGTGCCCCTGGTCGAGCAGCACATTGGCGATGGCGCTCATGCCCGCCCCGGCGATGCCGATGATATGATAGTGAGCCACGTTGGTTTTGTCCTAGCCCTTCCAGATGTTCGGCAGCCGCAGCACCGCCAGCACGCCCAGCACCAGCAGAATGACCACCAGCATGGTCGGCACCAGGCCCAGCAGCACCTCGGGGTTCTGGAAGGTCGGCACCGAGATCGTCAGGCCCTCGGGCGGGATGGTGGGGTCGTCGCGCAGCAGCCGAAAGGAGTCGAGAAAATTATTCAGCGCGAGGAACCAGAAGAACAGCGTCGATCCGCCGAAGGCCACGCCCATCAGGCGGCCCGCCGTGGTCTTCACGCCGCGCGCCTTGCCGCCCTCGTAGGCCCAGCCGTAGCGCGTGTTGTAGACCAGGAAGGTGAGCAGCGCGAACAGCGCCATCCGCGTCAGCAGAAAGCGCCCGCTGTCGGGCGTGCCGAACAGATCGGTGGATGTGGGCAGCGAGAAATCCCCGCCGACCATGACGCGAAAGATTCTGGGGATCAGGACAATCAGCTGGCTGACCAGATCCATAAACTGCTCGGGGAAGATCACCGTAGCCAGCAGAACCAGCGCCATGCCCAGGGTGTAGCCAACCTCGATCCAGAAGCCGCGCTTCCAGCCGATGTACGCGCCGAATGCTACCAACGGTAGTAAAAGCGACTGATAGCTCTCGAATGTAAAACTCATCGCTCCGTCCTCGTGCTTGTCGCCAGAGCGTGCAGCAGCGTCGCGAGGCGGCGGGCCGCATCCGGGCGGGCCAGCGCGCGGCTACAATCTGACATGCGTGAACGTTCCTCCGGGGCCAGAAGCAGGTGCCGAACCTCTCGAAAGAGAGGGCCATCCTCCGGGCGGCCCGATCCGAGCATCGCGGCATCCTGAACCTTCACCGCCGCGCCACGCGAGACCAGGTAGTCAGCATTCTCATCCTGATGCACGAACGGGTACGGCACAAGCACCGCCGGCAGCGCGGCGGCTGGCAGCTCGGCCATGGTGGAAGCGCCGCTGCGACAGACCGCTAGGTCGGCAGCGCCAAACGCGTCAAGCATCCTGGGCGTGTTTGAATCCTCCCCCTTGCCGCTATGCAGGTACTCGTAGAGCCGGTAGCGGGCCTGCAGCTCGGCGGGCATAGCCCCGGCAGCCTCGCGCAGGAACTGGTCGTCGCCCTCGCGCCCGCACACGTGGATGATCTGGCAGATCGGCAGCAGGTGGGGCAGCAGCGCCGCGATCGCCTGGTTCACGCTGCGCGCGCCCCGGCTGCCGCCATACACAAACAGGATCGGCAGGTCGCCGCTCAGGCCGAACGCCGCGCGGCAGGCCGCGCGCTGCCGGGCCAGGCCGAACAGATCCTGCCGCACCGGGTAGCCCGTGACCACCACCTTGCGATGGATACTCTCGATCGCGCGGTTGTCATTAATATACTCGTCCAGGCGCAGATCATCCACAGGCATCTGGAAATATCGCCCAGAATCCTCGACATTGCAGGCCACCACGGTGGCGATCTTGGCCAGCGAGCGCACCGCCAGGCCGGGCACCACATCCGGCAGGTAGATCACCGTGGGGATGCCCACCGTGCGCGCGGCCACAAACAGCGGCACGCACACATAGCCGCCCGTGCCTAGGATGGCGCTAGGCCGCAGCTCGCGCAGCAGCCTGCGGGCCTCGATGGTGCCCTGCGACAGCAGCAGACTGTTGCGAGCCAGCACCAGCGGGTTGCGCCCGCGCACCGCCGCCGCCGTGATCGCGCGGAACGGCAGGTCGCTCTCGCGCGCCACCAGGCCCGACTCCATGCCATCGGCGCTGCCCACGTAGACCACGCGCGGCGGCTCGGCCCACAGCGCGCTAGGGGGTACGATCTCGCCTGCTGGGCTGGGCCGCCCGCTGGGCGACGCGGGGGCGCGCTGCGGGGCGGGCGCTTGCTCGCGCAGGGCCTCGGCGACCGCCAGGGCTGGGTAGACGTGCCCCCCGGTCCCGCCACCACACAGCAACAGTGTTCGCGAGGCTTTCTGACGTTCTGCGGACGATTGGGATGCCATCGAGTTCGTCTCCTGCACTGCGAGAAACCATATGTCGAGAGATATTCAGCAGGATGCCCGCAGCGACCATACTCATAACCAGCGATGAGCTACCGTAGCTCACGAATGGCAGCGTCAGACCCGTGAACGGGATCAGGGTTGTCACCACCGCGATGTTGATAAAGGCCTGAAACACCAGCCAGGATGTGAGGCCCACGGCCAGCAGCGCGGCGAACGGGTCGGGCGCGCGCCCGGCCACGCGGAAGCCGCGATAGGCCAGCAGCACAAAGCAGCCGATCACAAACAGCGTGCCCACCAGCCCCAGCTCCTCGCCGACCACCGCGAAAATCGCATCGGTGTGCGACTGCGGCAGCCACAGAAACTTCTGGCGGCCCTGGCCCAGGCCCACGCCGAAGAAGCCGCCGCTGCCCAGCGCGTAGAGCGCGTGGGCGGGCTGGTAGCCAGCGCCCCAGTAGTAGTCCCACGGGCCATTCAGCCACACCGCGATGCGCTCTTGGCGGAACGCGGCCACCTGCACCATGCCCAGGAAGGCCAGCCCAGCCACCGCGCCCGCGCCCACCAGATGCAGCAGGTTGGCACCGGCGGCGAAGAACACCGCCACACCGATCACCGCCAGCACGATCGTGGTGCCCAGGTCGTGCTCCAGCATCACCAGGCCGCACACCACGCCCATCACGATAGCGAAGGGGATGAGGCCGTAGGTCACATTGCCAATCTTCGCGCCGCGCCGCGAGAGCCAGTCGGCGAAGTAGACGATCATGGCCAGCTTGGCGATCTCCGAGGGCTGGACGCTCAGCGGGCCGACCCGGATCCAGCTGATCGAGCCATTCACGGTGGTCATCGACCTGGGCAGCACTAGCACCAGCACCAGCAGGCCCAAGGCCCCGGCCATCAGGTGCACCGAGTACTTGCGCCAGAAGCGGTAGTCGATGCGCTGCGCCACCAGCATGGCCACGCCGCCGATCACCGCCCCGGTGATCTGGCGCAGGATGTAGTACATCTGGTAGCCCTTGGTCTGCATGGCATCCATGAAGGAGGCTGAGTAGACCATCACCAGGCCCAGCGGGATGAGCATGCCCACCGCGACCAGAATCAGGTAGTCGGGCTTGCGCCGCGTCGTGTCAAGCATCATAGGCGTCCACCACCAGCAGAGAAAAGGCCGACCCCGCGCCGCTAGGGCACGGCCAGGATCGGCGGGTTGATAGCAAAGCCGACCAGCGCGGCCAGCAGCAGAGCCACGGCCAGCGCCCCCGGCCAGCCGAAGGGCAGAAAGCGCCGGACCACAGCCGGCGGGTAGGTTCGCTCGTCGATCGCGTAGCGCGGGGCCAGCAGCACGCCCAGCACGCCGCCGCACACCAGGCCGCCCACGTGGGCGTAGTTATCGATCCCGCCGCCGCTCAGCCCGATGAACAGGTTGAGCATGATCACCGTAACGAGGCTGCCCAGCTGCTGCTTGGCCATCTCGCCCAGCGTCTCGCGCGAGACGTAGAAAAAGCCCGCCAGCGCGCCCACCAGGCCGAAGATCGCGCCCGACGCGCCTACCGAGAGGTTAGGCGAGAAGGCGTAGGACGCCACGCTGCCCGCAAGGCCGGTGATGAAATAGATGGCCAGAAAGCGCGCGGTGCCAAAGAAGCGCTCGACCGCTGGGCCGACGGCAAACAGCGAGTAGCCGTTGAACATGATGTGCAGCAGACTGGCGTGCAAAAACATCGCCGAGATCAGCCGCCAGTACTCGCCGCTGGAGATCGCGGGGTTCCATTTCGCGCCCAGATAGTACACGGTGAGGTTATCTGGCGTAAGATTCTTTGCCACAACAACCTCAAGCACATACATCGCGATGATCAGGCCCAGCAGCACCTTCCAGGCCCACGCGCCGAACAGCGGCAGGCTCAGGCGCACCATCTGGGGCTGGCCCGGCAGCGGCTGGGCCTCGCCGATTAGCGCGTCGTCGGGCGTATCGGGGCGCTCGCGCCACTGGTTTGGTTCGTTGCTCATCGTCATTCTCCAGGGCCGAGCGCCGCGCCCCGACCTACAGCTCGTGCACCAGCCGCCGGAACTCCTCGCCACGGTGGAACTCGTTGCGGAACATGCCGAAGCTGGCGCAGCCGGGCGAGAGCAGCACCACATCGCCGGGAGCCGCGAGGGCATGCGCCGCCGCCACCGCCTCGGCGAAGCTGGCGTGCGGCCCGCTCACCAGGTCGGCCAGGGGACGGCCAGGGTGGGCCTGCTGCCACTCGGCCTCGATTGCGGCCAGCAGCTTGGGCGTCGCGGTGCCCTCCAGCAGCACCACCGCCTTGGCCCGCGCCACGATCTCGCGGGCCAGCCCGCCCAGGTCGAGCCGCTTGTCCGACCCGCCGCAGATCTGCACGATCGGCTGGGCGAAGCTGCGCAGCGCCGCCACCGCCGCCTCGGGCACGGTGGCAGCCGTATCGTTGATGTAGCGCACCCCGCCCAGGTCGCGCACGTGCTCCAGCCGGTGCTCCACGCCAGTGAAGCTGGCCAGCACCGCGCGGATGTGCTCGGGGCGCACCCCAAAGGCCAGAGCCAGCGCGCTGGCGGCGGCGGCGTTGGCCAGGTTGTGCGCGCCGATGATGGCCACCTCATCCAGCGGGCAGATCTGCAGGGGCGCGGCATCTGCCGCGTGCCACCACAGGCCGCTGGGGCCATAGGCCATGTGCGGCAGCGCCGCGCCCGCGCCCTCGGGCGCGAACCAGACCACCGCGCCGGGCGCATCGGCGGCCCAGGCCGCCACCACCGGGTCGGCGGCGTTCAGCACCACTGTACCCGCCGCGCCCTGGTGCAGAAACACCTGGCGCTTGGCCTCGCCATACGACTCCATCGTCGCGTAGCGATCCAGGTGGTCGGGCGAGAGGTTGGTGACGCAGGCCAGCTGCGGGCTTAGCCCGGCCTCGCCCAGGTTCTCCAGCGCGAACGAGGACAGCTCCAGCACCACCGGCGTGCCCGGCCCGATCTTGGGCAGCTGCTCCAGCGCCGAGATGCGCAGGTTGCCCGCCACCACAGTCTCGGGGATCTGCGCGCGCAGCATGGCCGCGACCAGGCTCGTGGTGGTGGTCTTGCCCTTGGTACCGGTGATGCCCAGGATCGGCCCCTGGCACAGCCGGAAGAACAGCGTCATCTCGGTCTCGATCTGCGCGCCGTGCTCGCGCCCGATCTGCAGGAAGCGCGAGCTGGCGGGCACGCCGGGGTTCTTGATGATCAGCTGGGCGCTGGCGAAATCTTCCTCGCGGTGCTCGCCCAGCACATAGCGCACGGGCAGGCCAGCCATCGCATCCAGCGAGCTGCGCAGCGCCTCGGCGTCGCGCAGGTCGGTCACGGTCACGTCCGCACCCTGAGCAACAAGGAAGCGGGCTACCCCCAGCCCGCCGCCGTGGACTCCCAGGCCCATCACCAGGGCGCGGGTGCCGTGTAGATGTATTCGCGTATCTGTCATATTCCTCGCGCAGCGCGCTACGCTGCGGCCTATGGGCCAGAGACCACCGCAGGCACCGCCTCGGATGCCCGCTCGGCGGGATTCGGGGAGATCGTCGCATCGGCGCTGATCGCCAGCGACATGCCGATCAGCGCGGCCACCATGCCCACCAGCACAAACCGCTGCATCACCTGGGTCTCGCTCCAGCCCAGCAGCTCGAAGTGGTTGTGCAGCGGCGACATCTTGAACACGCGCCGACCCTCGCCATACTTGTGCTTGGTGTACTTGAAATAGCCGACCTGGATCATCACCGAGAGCGCCTCGGCCACAAATACCGCGCCCACCACCGGCAGCAGCAGCCACTGCTGCGACTGGAGCGCGATCACCGCCAGCACCGCGCCCAGCGAGAGCGAGCCAAGATCGCCCATAAACACCTGGGCCGGGTAGGCGTTGTACCAGAGGAACGCGGCGCACGCGCCCACCAGCGTGAAGCTGAAGGCCATCAGGTTGGTGAACTCGCCGTTCAGCAGCGTGATCACGCCGTAGGCCGCGAACGCGATCGTCAGATTCCAGCCCGCCAGGCTGTCCAGGCCGTCGGTCAGGTTCACCGCATTGCTAAAGAACACGATGATCAGGGTGGAAAACGGAATAAACCACAGCCCGATGTCGATCGGCGCGGCGATGAAGGGGATGCGCACAAAGCCGTAGTTCGCCAGGCCGTAGGGCTTGGGCAGGTACAGCACCAGGCTGGCCCCGAGCGCGATCAGCAGCATCAGCGCCATCTTGGTGCGCGGCGTGAAGCCGTAGGTCTTCGACTTGGTGCCCACCAGCGACAGATAGTCGTCGATCGCACCGAGCGCGGCGAAGGCCACCAGCACGCCCAGCGGCAGCAGCACCGACCAGCGGTCGACCAAGTTGAAGATCAGCGTCAGGACAACCACCGGCGAGATGATGATGATCCCACCCATGGTGAGGGTGCCGGTCTTCACCATATGGCTCTGCGGGCCTTCCAGCCGGATCTGCTTGCCGATCCGCTTGGCGCGCAGCAGCCGCAGCCAGTACACGCCGCCCACCAGCGTCAGCACAAACGAGGCTGCCGCTAGCAGCAGCGCTCGCGAGACATCGGGCACTTGGATGGCCACCCAGTAATTTTCAAATGGCACGCGGGGTTCTCCTCAGAACGAGCACAGGTTGGTGCGGCGCACGCCGTGGTGCGTGGCCTCGGGCCAGCCTACGCGCTAGGGCGGGCTGGCACCTGAAGCGCCGCGACCACCTGCTCCATTTCTACGCTACGCGAAGCTTTGATCAGCACATAGTCGCCAGCCTGCAGGAGCGTCCGCAGCAGCTCGGTCGCCTCGGCGTTCGAGCCAAGAGTCCAGACCCGATCGTTGGGCATGCCATAGGCCAGCGCCTCCTCGGCGATCCAGCGCGCGCGCTGGCCCACCGCGATCAGCAGCTGCGCCACATCGGCCGCCCGCCGCCCCACCACCCGGTGCGACTCCTCCTCCACCGGGCCAAGCTCCATCATGTCGCCCAGCACCGCGATCCGCCGCCCTTCCAGATCGGCCAGCAGGTTGAGCGCGGCCAGCGACGAGACCGGCGAGGCGTTGTAGGTATCATCGATCAGGGTCGAGCCGTTGACGCCGGGCACGGCCAGCAGCCGCAGCTGGGCGCTCTGATCGCGCAGGCCATCGATGATCGCGTCCCAGCCCAGGCCCAGCAGGATGCCAGCGGCGGCGGCGGCCAGCGCGGTGTGCACGCTGTGGCGACCCAGCAGCGGCAGCTTTAGCGTCACCGCCTCGCCCGCGTGGTGGGCGCGGAAGCTGATGCCCTCAAGCCCTCGGCTCACCACCTCGTCGGCCCAGATATCGGCGGCGGGGTCCAGCCCGTAGGTGAACACCCGCGCCGTGGTGAGCGCGGCCATGGCGCGCACCCGCTCGTCGTCGTAGTTCAGGATGGCGATGCCATCGGGCGGCAGCGCCTGCACCAGCTCGCTCTTGGCCTGGGCCACCACGTCGATGTTCTGCATGCGCCCCATGTGCGAGGGGCCGACATTGGTGACGATGCCGATCTTGGGCCTGGCGATCACGGCGAGGTGCGTCAGGTCGCCCGGGCCGTAGATGCCCATCTCAAGCACGGCCACCTCGTGGCTGGCGTCGAGCTGCATCAGCACCAACGGCATGGTGGCCTCGCTATTATAGCTTCTCGGGTTTTTTAATGTGCGGTATTTGCGCTGCAGAACTGCGGCCACCACCTCTTTGGTGGATGTCTTGCCGACGCTCCCAGTGATGCCGATTAGCGTGGGGGTAAACAAGCTGCGGTGGTAGGATGCCAGCCGCTGCAGCGCGGCCAGCGGGTCATCCACCGCCACCAGCAGCGGCTCGCCCGGCTGGGCGGCATCCAGGCCCTGGCCATCGGGCGTGATCACGGCGTGGGGGAAGCTGAGGCCGAGCGCCGCCACCTTCTGCCGATCCACCAGCGCGGCCAACGCGCCGCTGCGGATGGCCTGCCCGACAAACTGATGGCCATCGACCCGCTCGCCCGCCAGGGCCACAAACAGCGCGCCCTGGCCCGCCAGCCGCGAGTCGATGGCGATATCGCCAAATTGCACCTGCTGAAGCGCGGGCGGGATGCTCGGCGTCACCCGCTGGTCCGCATCCTGTATCCCGGTCAGCAATTCCGAAAGATCAAACACCGCAGCCCTCCATCATGCATTCCCAAGAGATGCGGCGGCATTGTAGCATATGTTCCAGGGCCATATGGTAGCTAGGGCTGCGCGCTGGCGCTCACCTGGGTGACATACGGCTCCTGCCCAGGGCTGACCAGCGCCATGTCGGGGGCCAGCCGGTCGTAGCGCATCAGCTGCTCGACCACACGCTGGTACACCGGGATGGAGGACTGCAGGCCCCACTGGTCTTTCTGGGGCCGGTCGATCTTCACCAGGATGGCGTAGCGCGCATCCTCGGCGGGCGCGAAGCCCAGCACCGAGCCGATCACGTATGGCTCGTAGCTACCGTTGCCGTCGGGGATGGACGCGGTGCCAGTCTTGGCCCCCACCTGGAAGCCCGGCACCAGCCACTGATCGGAGTAGTCGCCCGTGCGCGGCCCCCACACCACCTTGGCGTAGGAGTTGGCGTTGTTCACCAGCATGCGCCGCACCGTCCAGGCCACGTCGGCGGCGATCGGCTGGCCTACCACCTGGGGCTTGGTGGACTCGCACACCTCGCCCTTGCACTTCTTCTCGATCAGGTAGGGCTTCATCATCGTGCCGCCGTTGGCGATCGCGCCAGCCATGCGCACCATCTGGATGGGCGTGACCGCGATGCCCTGGCCGTAGGCGTTGGTGTCCAGCTGGATGGGCGACCACGACTCGCTGGTGTAGTCGGGCACGATCCCCGCGCTCTCGCCCGCGATCTCGATCCCGGTGGGCTGGCCGAAGCCATACGCGTGCACAAATTTGTAGAAGGTCTCCGGCCCCTCTAGCTCGGCAAACTGCAGCGCGGCCACGTTGCTGGAGTAGTAGAGCATCTGGCCCACATTGATCGGGCCGTGGCCGCCGCCGTTGTAGTTCGAAAGCGTGGTGCCGTAGCGCCCGATCACGCCGGGGTCATCGACTAGCGTGTCGGCGGTGAAAGCCTTGCTCTGCAGGCCCGACGAGGCTGTAACCATCTTGAAGGTCGAGCCTGGCTCGTAGGTGTCGGTTACGGCGGGGCTGCGCGAGTAGAGCTGCTCGTCGAAGTCGCTATACCTGTTGGGGTCGTAGCTGGGGTAGGTGGCCAGGCCGCGGATGGCCCCGGTCTTGGGGTCCATCACGATCACGGTGCCGCCGGTGGCGCTCTGCTCATCCACCGCCTTCTTGATCTCATCCTCGATCACATGCTGCACCAGCGGGTCGATCGTCAGCTGCAGGTCGAAGCCGTCGCTGGCCGGGTTGGTCTCAGGCGGGTTCAGCCAGATCGGGTTGTTGCCCGCATCCCACTCGGCCTTGAGCGTGCCGGTGATGCCCTTCAGCTCGGTGTCGAAGTAGGCCTCCACCCCGCTGATGCCCACGCCCTCGTAGTTGACCGCGCCGATCACCTGGGCGGCGTACTGGCCCTGCGGGTAGACGCGCTTCGGCTCGGGCTGCAGCACCAGCGCCGACTCCCAGCCGTTGTCCTCGATCAGCTTCTGCACGGTCTTGGCGGCCTCGGGGGTGAGCCAGCGCGCCAGCCGATGGTAGCGGTCTTTGTCGCCCAGCAGGCTCTGCAGCTTGTCGGCGGGCTGGCCGATCGCCGCCGAGAGCAGCAGGGCCATGGGGGCCACATCATCCTGCGCGATCTGGCGGGTGTCGGCGTAGAGGCTCTCGCGGTCCACATCCATCGCCAGGGTGTTGCCCTTGCTGTCGCGGATGATGCCGCGCTGGGGCTGGAGCGTGATCGTGCGGTCGATCTCGCTGCGGGCGGCCTGGGCCAGCTCGGCGTGCTGCAGCAGCTGCACGTCGGCCAGGCGCACGCCAGTGCGCAGCGTGAGCAGCAGCACCACCAGCAAAATGGCATTGATGCGCCAGCGGCTGATGGTGATGGGGCGGGCGGGCGAGGTGGTTGGGTTCTTTGTGGTGTTTGTGGCCATAGATACCAGCGCGCGGCAGCCGGGGCTACCGCGCAGATGTTATGGTGTCGGCGTCGGGGTTGGCTCGGTGCTGCTGGGGGCGGGGGTGGCAGCGGCGGGCAGCGCGGTCGGCGTCAGCGCGATGGTCATGTAGCGCACCTGGTCGGGGGTCATCGGGCGCAGCTTCAGGGCGTCGGCGCGCTGCTGCACGTTGGAGAGCGACTGGGCCTCGGCCAGCTGCAGCTCCAGCTGGCTCTGCTCGCGCAGCAGCTCGGTCTTGCGCGCGTCCAGACGCCCAAGCTCGTAGCCGCGCGTGGCCAGGGTGCCAGTCTGCGCCAAGAACAGCAGGCTCATCAGGGCGAGGATTACCGCCGCGAGGATGAGGTAGCGACCGCCATCAAGCTGCAGGTAGCGCGGCAGCTGCAGGCGGGTCGCCCGTGCCTCGGCTAGCGGGAAAGGTTTTCGCCAATTTATCGCCATAGGCGTCTCCGATGCGTGTTGTAGTATGGTGGGCGCTCGGCTGCCGCCCTGCGCCAGGCTAGATGCGCTCCACGATCCGGAGCTTTGCACTGCGGCTGCGCGCGTTGGAGCGCTGCTCGTCGTCGCTCGGAATGATCGGCTTAGTCTGCACCAGCCGCAGCAGCGGCTCGCGCTCCTCGTACCCGGCCTCGCGCTGGCCGATGGTGGGCCTGCCGCTCTCGGCGCGGAAGTACAGCTTCACGATCCGGTCTTCCAGCGAGTGGAAGGAGATGATCGCCAGCCGCCCGCCGGGCCGCAGCAGCGACACGGCCTGGGGCAGCGCGCGCTCCAGCTGCTCTAGCTCGCGGTTGACCGCGATCCGCAGCCCCTGGAAGGTCTTGGTGGCCGGGTGGATCTTGCCCTTGCGCCCGCCCAAGGCCCGCTCGACCAGCGACGCCAGGGCCAGCGTGGTCGCGATCGGCCCCGCGCGCCGCGCCTCCACCACCGCCCGCGCGATCCGCCGCGAGCCCGGCTCCTCGCCGTAGCGGTAGATCGTGTCGGCCAGCTCGGTCTCGGGCAGCTCGTTCACCAGATCCGCCGCCGTCGGCCCCTGGGTCGGGTCGAGCCGCATGTCCAGCGGCGCGTCGTGCATGAACGAGAAGCCGCGCTCGGGCGTGTCCAGCTGGTGCGACGAGACGCCCAGATCCAGCACGATCCCGTCCACATCGGTGAAGCCGTTGGCGCTGGCCAGCTCGGCCATCTGGCCGAAGTTGCCGTGCACCAGCGTGGCCCGCTGGCTGTAGGGCCGCAGCCGCTGGGCCGCAGCCGCCAGCGCCGCCGGGTCGGCGTCAATGCCCATCAGCTGGCCATCCGGCGAGCTGGCAGCCAGCACCGCCAGGGCGTGCCCGCCGCCGCCCAGCGTGCCGTCGATGTACCGCCCGCCCGGGTGCGGCGCGATGCCTGCTATCACCTCGGACAGCAGCACGCTCATATGTCGAAACGGCGCTGGGGCTGCGCTCGCGGCCCCGCCAGACACCTGCTCGTTATCGCTCATTCAGATCGCCTGCCGCTCTATTATGCCCCAGAGATTGCCGCTGGAATATTGCACATGCGTTACAATCTTTGTGGCCCGTACTATCGGCTACATCCCTAGCTCGGCCAGCTTGCCTGCGATCGCGCCGCCGTTGACATCCAGGCCATCCAGCACCTGCTGCCAGCGCTCGGCAGACCAGATCTCGAAGTGGGTGTGCATGCCTGCGATCACCGCCGTGTCCTTATCCTTCAGGCCAGCGTACTCGCGCAGGTTGGCCGGGATGTTGATCCGGCCCTGCTTGTCCAGCGGCATGTCGGAGGCGCCCGAGAACAGCAGGCGGCGCATGTCGCGCGCCTCGGCGCTGCCCAGCGACAGCCCGCTGACCTGGGCGGCCAGCCGCTCGAAGTAGGCGATCGGGAACGCCATCAGACAGTGCTCGAAGCCGCGCGTGACCACCAGGCCCTCGCCAAGCTGCTCGCGGAAGCGCGCCGGCACGGCCAGCCGCCCTTTGTCATCGATGGTGTGTGCGTATTCGCCAAGAAACATCGCTTGACCGCCTCGAACATTCGTTCGCCACTGTTAAAGCGTTTTGCGGGAAAATTCCCCACTTTGCCCCACTTTGCCCCACTTCGCGGCTCATTATATACTAGCGGGGGCGACTTTTCAACGAATTCTGATACCATCTTGGTCCTATATTAGCCGTTGCCTCGCTGGCTACGATGCATGGTCGGTGGCAATTCTCGGCTTCCCAATCACATATGCGCTCTTTTCTCGCCCACATGTTCCGAATAAAGATTTTGTGAAGCGCTGTCATCATTTTCACCCCACAGGAGGCCCACAATGGCTGATCTGACCCACCTAGATGCCGAGGGCCACGCCCACATGGTCGATGTGGGCGCAAAGGATGTCACCCAGCGCGAGGCGGTGGCACGCGGCGCGGTGCGCATGCTGCCCGCCACGCTCCAGCGCATCGTCGCAGGCGACATGCCCAAGGGCGATGTGCTGGCCGTGGCGCGGGTGGCCGGGATCATGGCCGCCAAGCGCGCCTGGGAGATCATCCCGCTCTGCCACCCGCTGCTGCTCACCCACGTGGCCGTGGATCTCGCGCCCGGCCCCGATGGCGACGCGCTGCTGATCGAGGCCACCGTGCGCACTTCCGGCAAGACCGGCGTGGAGATGGAGGCGCTCTCCGCCGTGAGCGCGGCGGCGCTGACGATCTACGACATGTGCAAGGCGGTCGACCGCGGCATGCAGATCACCGACATCCGCCTGGCCCAGAAGCGCGGCGGGCGCAGCGGCGAGATCGTGCTGGAGGAGTGAGCGCCGCGCGGCATGCAAAAGCGGCGGGGTAGCCCCCGCCGCCTTTCGCACTGCAATGGGCGAGCGCGCCTAGCTGCCCCAGGAGAACCCGCTCAGATCCTCGGCCTTGCCCAGCTCTACCGGCTGGCCATCCACCGGCAGCCATGTGAACTTGGCCTGCGCCTCGCGGGTGTTGTACCAGATCGCCGCGCCGCTGCCATCCGGTGCCCACGCGATCTTGGTGGGGCTGAAGAACGACTCCTCGCGCAGCACCTTCCAGCTGCCTTTGGCCAGATCCAGCTCGGCGAGCTGGAACGAGGGCAGATTCTGCACATCCTCCTCGAACATGCTCGGCAGCTTGGGGCTTTCGCCCACGAAGGCCAGCACGCGGCCATCCGCTGTCTCGAACGGGAAGATCACAATCGGCACCTTGCCGCCCACCTCGCTGGGGATGACCTGCTCGCTGGTGCCGCTGGATGCGCTGGTGCGCCACAGGCCTGCCCCGTAGATATAGCGGTCGTCGCCGGGCGTGAAGGTGGTGTACAGGCTGGCGCTGTCGCGGCTCCATGCGGTGGAGATGCCGCCGAAGTGCAGATCGCTGCTGGGCTGGGCGAAGCTGACCGCAGGGCCGCCCTCGGCGGGGATCACCACTTGGTCGGACTGCTCGACCTGAAGCGAGTAGCGCACCAGCAGCAGCTTCTTGCCGTCGGGCGAAAAGGTCTGCGGGGTGTACCCATACTTGTCGGGCAGCACCTCGGACGCGGTCGTGGCGGTCTGGGTCAGCACGTCGTTGGCCTGGATGAGGCTCGGCTCGCCGCCCGCCGCCGGGATGCGGTACACGCCGCCGGTCATCGCCCCGCTGGCCGCATCCGTCTGCGAGATCGCGGTGATGAGAGCGCTACCATCGGGCGACCACACCAGGCTGGTGATGCTGCTCGCATCTTTATCAAACAGCACGGTGCGATTCTTGCCCTCACCATCGGTGGTGACCAGCGCCACGCCGCCGCCCTGCTTCTGCACCACATAGGCCAGCTGGTTGCCGCCTGGCGCGGCGGCCAGCTCGGTCACGGCCATAGCGCCATCGTCGCTCGGCTCGCTGGTGATCGTCGCGCGCGTCGTGCCGTCGCGCTCGATCCGCTCGATCTGGCCGTTGACGCCAACGTACAGCGGCGCGGGCAGCACGCCGCCCTCGGCGGCAGGCGCGGTGGCCTCGGCGGTGGCGGCGGTCGCAGGTGTGACCTCGATGATGGCGGGCGCAGTGGCGGCCTCGGTGGCGGCAGGGGCGGCGGTGGCAGCAGGGGCGCTGGTGGCAACAGGCGCGGCGGTGGCGGGCGCGCTGGTAGCAGCGGCCTGGGGGGCGGCGGGCGCACCGGCGCACGCGGCCAGCGCGCAGATCGCCGCAGCGCCAAGCGCCACGCGGGGGAGCAGACGAGCCATGGGGCATCTCCTTCGCTTCAGGGCATTCGAGAATCCACCCAATACAACGAGCGGCGGCGGGCAATTTGGCCCGCCGCCGCTCATATATCACATGGTGTGCCGCCAGAGCGCGCTAGATCAGGTCGATCTCGCACGAGCCGGAGGAGCAGGCCAGCTCCATCGCCGCCGTGGTCAGATCCTCTTCCTCGTAGCGCCAGACCTTCGAGAAGTCGACCTCGGGGAAGGCGGCGGCTAGGCGCTCGTACTCTTCCTTCTCGATCTCCACATACGGCATCTGGGCGTAGTTGGCATCGAACGACGGCAGGAACGACAGGCCGCCGATCTGCTCGCGGTGCTCGTACACCCACTTCATCAGGTCGATCACCTCATCCGGCTGGTACGTGATCGTGCAGCTCGGGTTGTGGTCGGTCCACTGCAGCTTGTTCTGCAGCCAGAACTCGCACTGCTCGATGGCCGAGCGACCGTTGCGCGTGATCGCGGTCTCGGGTGCCTTAACCGGGAAATGGATAACCCAGGTGTTGGCGTTCTCGGGCGTCTGGCCGTTCTCGGGGTCCATCGGCACGCCAGCGTCGCGCAGCACCTTGAACAGCGGCGAGTGGACGGCCACGCGCACGTTGCGCACGTAGTAGGGTGCCCAGCGGGCGTGCAGGCCCGACGAGCAGTTCAGCAGCTGCGACGAGTTGCCCGAGGGCTTCACGCAGGTGATCGAGGCCGACTGGTTGATGCCCAGCGCCTGCGCGGTCTCCAGGTTCACCTGGGTTGCGATCTCGCGCAGCTGCGCCTTGATGCTGCCATCCTGCGCGGCGGGGCTGTCCATCTGGCCGGTGATGTCCACGCCCAGCAGCCGCTCCTCCTCGCAGTTCTGCTGCCACATGGGGCGCAGGCCGGGGAAGTGCGTGGCCATCGACTGGATGGAGCCGATGATCGTCGCGACCTCCACCTTGTCGCGCAGGCTCTCGAAGTCGTCGTCGGCGCGGGCCACCGCCGCCGTCAGGTTGCAGAACTGCCAGGGGCGCAGGTTGATCTCACCACCACATCTGTTAGCCTACCGCTGCTGCGGTAGCCTGCGGTCATTTCTGCCGCAGTCTGCACCTTCTTCCCGTGCGTTATAGGTGCAGGTCAGAGCGCATCACCATCTCGATTGAGATGCCCTTTGTCGCTCGTTCGCGCCTTCCCTTTCGGGCTGTGCGACGGAGTTATCCACGCCTGGACTTCCTCCGTTATTCAGGGTTTTCATAGGGGGTCGCCCGCCCTATGCCGCTAGGTTTAACGGGTTGGTGCCAAACTCGGCTTCTGTACGCCGCGCGGGCTTAAGGCGGTTGGCCGCCTCGCGGTTGAAGATGCCCGGCTCGCCGCGACCGGAGTCCACCATCTCCATGAACTGCTTGATAAACTCGTGCTGGCCCAGGCCGCCGTTTGGCCACACCACCGAGTTGTTGGCGTTCCAGCGCTGGCTGTTGTCGCGCTCGAAGTCGCCCGACTTGGCAAGCCGCATCTCCTCGTCGTCGTAGTCGAACAGCGAGATCATGGCCGTGCGGCGCACGCCGCCGCTCACCGCCGCGTTGCCCACCGCGCACATGATGTCGTGGGCGTCCAGCGGGCGCAGGAAGCTGCCCTGGCGGGCCAGCACGCGCGAGCGGGCGAAGTTGAGCATCTGGCGCAGCGGCTCGGGGCCGGATGCGCGCCCGCCCTTGGTGCGCAGGGCCACGCCAGCGGCGCGCAGCTGCGAGAGGTCGAAGGTCACGTCGCCGCCATCGAACCAGCGCTCCATGCCGAAACGCAGCGCGTCGGCCCAGCCCTCGGCGGAGTCATCCACCACCATGTGCGCGGGCGCGAGGCCGCTCTGGCGCTTGATGCGCGGGAAGCTCTCGACGTACTTGCTCTCGACCGAGAAGCCCACGCCGCAGCCCGCCATCGAGATGATCAGGGCCTCGACGAACGAGTCGATCGACTCGACCGGCTGGTACGAGCAGTTGTAGATCGCGATGTTGTTGCGCCGCGCCGCCGGGCCGGCCATGGCCAGCAGGCGCATCGAGGGCATCGAGCGCATCTCCAGGATGCTGCGGCGGATGCGCTCGTAGGTCTCGCGGGGCAGTCGCGACCCGGCTAGCTCGTAGAGGTAGTCGACGGCGCGGTCCACCGTCTCGATCCAGGTCTCGCGGCGGCCCAGGTCGTAGTTGAAGCGGGCGTACTTGTCGAAGTACTGGAACTGCTGCAGCGTGGTGGGGAAGTACTGCTTCGACTCCTCGAAGGCCTGGCGCACCTTGGTGGGCACCGGGCGCTCCTTGCGCTGCTGGGCGTGCTCGGCGCGGTAGAGGATGTAGCGCTTGGCTGCCTCGAACTCGCCCGCCGCCTGCAGCACCGTCTCGACGATGTCCTGCACCTCTTCGACCGAGGGGGTCTTGTCCGCCGATTTGGCGGCGAGGATGTTCACCACACGGCGCACCAGGTCATCGGCAGGAGTGGCCGGGGTGCGGCCAAAGCTGGCGAAGCAGCGCGCGATCGCCCGCTCGATCCGGTCGGAGTCAAAGCGAACCACGCGCCCATCGCGCTTGGTGATGGTGGTGGGGACCACAAGCCCGGCGTCCTTGGCATCCAGCGGCGGGGTCTGGCTCTCGTTAAGCTCCTCAGCTAGGATCGTCTCAATTGACATAGATCTCACCTTAAAAACAATACAGAGCATGAAAGAAGTCCATCTAGCTCAAAGATCTGCGTTTAGAGACAGAAATGAGAGCCAAATGGCACGAAAATGACAATTGCTACAGAGAGTAATGATCAGCTATATGCGGGGCAGATAATCTAGATACAGTACACATAATAAATATACACACTATATCTAGAACATTCGGAGTGTACCATAGCATATTTAGATTGTCAACCGTAGAACATCAATAAACAAATGCAGATATTTATTTTATGCAAAGTAAGAATAACACAAGAGCGTAGTAAATACGTTTCTCTAACATAAATCAAAAAAGCAGAATATTTTTACAATACTCTGCTTTGAGCGCTCTTCTTTTCCTAACTTCAACCCACTTATTGAAAGCGACGCCCGCAAACCATCCCCATCATACCGCCTTAACATGAGGATCAGCGCGTCTCGCCCCAAACAGTAAACCCAAAGGCGATAAAAAACCGCGCTGTCTTGGATCAAACAGCTCGGCGGCAGAGAGTGCTCTTTTGTAAATGATATTGTGTTACGTCAAGCCACACACATCGTTGTGCAGTTGACCGCGCAACCCATTCTATGGCGAGCAAACTTGCCATAAAATCACAACATCTTGTGTCAGGTATCGGTAGATGCCCTACATCTAGGTGCGACTATAGCATAGCCAACCGCCGATGTCAAGCGCCCACCCACACAAAACTCTTTACACTCACCAGACTACTACCCACCATACATGAACACTCGCCATGCCCGCAAAAAGCCCATTGCTGCACCCACTTCTGCTTTACAAGTGCGGCCCTATGCGCCATAAAGCGGCGGCTCAACCCACCGCCCCAGTGTAAAAATCTCTTAATCGTTATCTCTGAAAATGCCACGCAGCCGGGCAGCACCCCAGCCACACAGCCCAAGCGCGGCGGCCAGCCACGCGGCGGCAAGGGCCGCATTGGGTAGCGCCGGGTAGCGCGTGTGCGCCATGTACCACCACCAGAAGTCCCAGTGGGCGTAGCGGTGATCGGTCATCCAGTAGCGCGCCGCCGTCACGTCATTGGGCATGGGCGGTATGGCGAAGGGGTCGCCCCGCAGCGCCAGCGGCTGCCCGCCCGCCGTGGCCTGCACAGCCAGCACCTGCACGCCCAGGTGCTCGTCGCGCTTCCCCCCGAAATCCACTGGATCCCAAGTGGTGGATGCGATCTCCAGCGTGCTAGCGCGGTCGGGCAGGCTCAGGCGGTAGGCGCGGGCCGGGCAGGGCGCGTGCTCGCCCACCACCTCGCGGCCATCCAGCAGCAGCCGCACGCGCACCTCCTGCGGGGCGGCGCAGCTGCTCAGGCGCAGCAGCAGCGCCACCGGCCCGCCCGTGGGGCGCACGGCCAGCTCGGCGCGCTCCAGCGTCCAGCGCGGCAGCTGGGGCCGCTGCTCGTCGTTCGTGCCCCAGCGCGAGCCGGGGACGGGCGTCGGCTCGCCCTCGCTGTAGGAGAAGCCCGAGCGGAGGGCCACGCTCGCGGGCGCGAGGAAGCGGTCGTAGAGCCGCCCGGCGCGGTCGGCGATCAAGCCCCAGTGGATGAGGATGGCCGAGTCGCCCACGTTCGCGGCGCTCACTTTGTCGCTATGGGTCAGGCTGAAATAGTTGTTGAGGTTGACCAGCACCCCGGCGGCCTGCACCGGCAGCGCCACGGCCACAGTCAGCGCCAGGGCCAGCCTGCGCCAGCGGCGCGCGCCCAGCTCGGCCAGAAACGCGGCCAGCGGCAGCGCGGCGAAGGGCAGCGCCACGTTCAGGAAGCGTGGCCCCCAGGCCCCGGCCCCCTCCCAGGCCCACCACGCGGCGTAGAACAGCACCTGGGCCATGAACATCGCGCCGCACAGCAGGGCCACATCGGCGTGCCGCCGCCGCATGAGCCACATGCCCAGCGGGGCCAGCGCCAGCGGCGGCGCGTACCACAGGATACCCCGCCCTGGGCTCCACAGCTGGCCGCTGAAGCCGCGCCAGAACGGCGTGGTGAAGCCCCCGCCGATGTCGCCGTAGCCGCTGCGCAGCGGGCTGCCGAACAGGGCGTACTGGTACCAGCCCAGCAGGCCCAGCGCCACCAGCGCGCCCGCGCCCCAGGCCGCGCAGCGCAGCGCGCCCGCGTGCCAGCGCCGCGCCCGCACAGCATCGGCCAACACCAGCAGCCCGATCAGCGGCAGACCCATGCCAGCCTGGATCTTGATGGCGGCGGCCAGCCCGCCCAGCAGCCCCGAGGCGGCCAGCAGCGCCAGCGCGCGCGGGCCGCGCCGCGCCGCCAGTGCCAGCGTGAGCGAGCCGAACAGCACCAGCGCGGTCAGCGGCTCGGCGAAGAAGGTCTTGCTGTGCGGCCAGGCCATAGTGCCCAGGCCGTAGAGCAGCGCGGCCCCCACGGCGGCGCGGCGGCTGTAGCCCAGCTCGCAGGCGGCCAGCACCACCAGCGCGGCCACCGCCGCCGTCACGCACGGGTTGAACCAGCTGATCGCTAGGCGGATGAGCCACGGCCCGGCCTCGGCGGGCCAGAGCGCGCCCAGCGCGTGGCCCGCCGCGTAGAACGGCAGCGCCGCGATCGACTGGGCCGGGCCGTAGGTGCTGTAGACGGGGGGCGACCCGGTGTTGAGCGCGAAGCTGTGGCGTAGCGCCATGCTCTCGGTCAGGCTCAGCATCATTTCCTCATCCACGGCGTAGGGGTGGCCGCCCGTGGTCAGCAGGTAGATGCCCAGCAGCAGGGCGAAGACCGCGATGGCGGCGCGGCCAGCGCGGGCGGGGGCGGGGTGGTGCATGGCGTTTCTCTGGCTACCCGGCGATGCCCTGCTCGGCGAACAGGTCGTCGGCGGCGGCCAGCAGCTCGGCGATCCGGGCCTCGTCGGTGTTCTTCGAGCGCAGGTACAGCTCAAGCGCGCGGCGCGGCGTCAGGCCATCCAGCAGCTCCTGCGCGCCCGCTCCTAGGCGGCTGCGGCTGGCCCGCTCGACCTCAACCTTGATCGTGGCCACCACCGACGCGCCCGCCGCCTCCAGCTGCTGGTGGATCTCGGATGCGCGCAGCAGGTTGGCCTGCTCTGCCGTGGCCTGCACCAGCACCCGCACCACGGCCCCATCCACGCTGCGCTTGGCGATGGCGTCGGCCACGCGCTGCTGCGGGGCGGATGAGGCCCGCACATCCACGCTGATGGTGACGAAGGGCCGCGCGGCCAGCTTGTGGAAGGCCCAGGTGGTGCGGCCCTTCTCCAGCTCCACCAGCACGCAGCCCTTGTCCTCGTGCTCCTCGCCAAAGTCGATCCGCTCGATGCTGCCGCTGTAGACCACCGGCGGCTGGTTGACCAGCAGCTGGTGCTTGTGCACGTGGCCCAGCGCCACATAGTCGATGTTGGGCAGCGACACGAAGCTCTTGGGCAGCATCATGTCGCGCCCCAGCATGATCTGGCGCTCGATGCCTACGGTCGCGCCGTCGATGGTGCCGTGCAGCGTCAGCACCGCCGGGATGCGCGGGTCAAGCTCCTCGGCCTTGGTGCGCAGAAACTGCTCGACCCGCGAGAGCAGCAGCATCTCCACATCCACCATGGATGCGCGGGTCAGCTCCTCCTTAGTCAGCAGGTTATGTCGCGTCACCCACGGCATAGCCATGATCTGCACCGGCCCCGACTTGGTCTCGATCACATCCACCCTGGCGCGGTCGGCGATGGTCACGCCCTCCAGCGCCAGCGTGTCGAAGATCTCGATCGCGTGGGCGCGCCCAGCGGCGGGCGAGATGTCGTGGTTGCCCACCAGGATGTAGACCGGCAGCCCCGCGCTGCGCAGCTGGTTGATGCGGCGGGCGAACTCGCGCTGGTGCGTGGGGTTGGGCGTGCGGTTCTTGTACACGTCCCCGGCGATCAGCACCAAGTCCACATCGCTCTCCAGCCCGAACGCGATGGCCTCATCCAGCCGGTCGAGGTAGTCGCGCAGCCGCGAGTGCAGGCCGGTGGCGGGGTCAACCCGCCCATAGTTCTCCATGCCGATATGAAGGTCGGCAAGGTGCAGCATCTTTATCGTCATAGCGGTGTCGCCTTGTGTGCTCCGGGGGCGAAAAAAAGCGCCTGCGTCAGGCGCTGCTATTGTACGTTCCTGTCGGCGGCGCGTCAATCTGCTGGGGACGAATACCACGAAGGCGCGAAGGCGCGAAGGGAACAAAAAACCGTTACCTCCAAGACTCCAAGGCTCCAAGAGAACAAAGGTGAGTGGGAAGAGGGATCAGGGAAGAGACAGCTCTTCATCCACCCGGCCCATGCGGCGAAGGCGCTACTCGTGCAAGCTGGCCATATGCACGCACATCAGCCGCCGGATTTCGGCATAGGAAGGCTACACATTGGGGATTCCAAGGGGGCGATGCCCCCTGGCGGGGTTCCGAGGGGCTGGCCCCTCGGCGCCACCCGCGCAGGGCACCCACCCACCAAACACCAGCAACCTGCTCATCACGAAGGCCCGAGGTTCTTTTACCACCAAGGCTCCAAGGGGGTCATAAAGGCTCCAAAATACGCAGGCATGGCGCACGCGAATCGCTTTACGCCGCCGAGCGGAAAGGCTTTACGAAAATTAGAACAAGTGTTCTAATCTCACCGCATCCCTGTGGGAAACCATGTGGGATTCTGTGGGATAAGTTGGGATAACTTTGGGATATCGGGTGTACAGCCGTTTCTCACATCGCTATCAGATGGATCTGGCCCCGATCCCCGTATAATAGGCCTATTCCGCACAGCAAAAACGGCAGCAATCTCACGGCATCAGGAGGCACACACATGCAGCTGCGCATCGGGCATCTCTACCCCGACCAGATGAACATCTACGGCGACCGCGGCAATATCCTCACGCTCAGCCAGCGCTGCAGGTGGCGCGGCATCGAGCCGCAGGTGGTGCCCATCGGCGTGGGCGACGCGGTGGACTGGTCCAGCCTCGACATCTTGTTCTTCGGCGGCGGGCAGGACAGCGGCCAGGCCCTGATCGCGCACGACCTCGTGCGGCGGCTGGGCGCGTCGCTCAAGGCCGCCATCGAGGATGGCGCGGTGATGCTGACGATCTGTGGCGGCTACCAGCTGCTGGGCGACCACTTCCTCACCCACACTGGCGAGAAGCTGCCGGGCATCGGCGCGCTCGACCTGCGCACTGTGGGCGGCCACAAGCGCCTGATCGGCAATATCGTGGTGGAGGCCAGCCTGGCCGAGGGCCAGCCGCCCGTACGGCTGGTGGGCTTCGAGAACCACTCGGGGCAGACCTTCCTGGGCCAGGGCGTGCGCCCGCTGGGCCGGGTGCTGGCCGGGTTCGGCAACAACGGCGAGGACGGCACCGAGGGCGCGGTCTACAAGAACACTATCGGCTGCTATATGCACGGCTCGCTGCTGCCCAAGAACCCGCAGCTGGCCGACGACCTGATCCGCCGCGCGCTGCTGCGCCGCTATGGCCGCGACGACCTGGAGCCGATCGACGACACGCTGGAGCTGCGCGCCCAGCGCACGATGATCGAGCGGGTGGTGTAGGCGTTTTCTGCCATGGCCGCCCGTGCAGGGCTGAGCGGGAGGGCGGCCTCAATGTTGATGGTTCCTCTTTTGCACTGGGTGTGTGCCCTGCACGGGCGGCGGCTAGGGCTATATCATTCACGATAGGGTTTTTCGTGATTGGGTGGTGACTGCCCTGTGCGGGCGGCACCAAGGGCTCCGCGCCCTTGGAACCCCGCCAGGGGCGATGCCCCTTGGAACCCCAATTTGTAGCATTCCTATGCCGAAATCAAGCAGCTGGTGTTCGTGCATATGGCCATCAAGACCCTAGCGGCACCTTCGCCGTATGGGATGGGTGGGTAAGGTTTGCCTTCGTCGAGCGTTCACCCGCCTTCGTCGAGCGTTCACCACCAAAACTCCAAAACTTGGTGTCTTGGAGTCTTGGTGGTGAACTGTTCCCTTTCCCCTTCGCGCCTTCGCGTCTTCGTGGTTAACGGCTCCCCTTCGCGGCCATGCGCCCAGCCAGCGCCAGGCCCGCCGCGCCTGCGGCCAGCCCGCCCAGCCAGAGCTTGGCGCGCTCGCGGGCGCGGTCGGCCAGCACCGTGCGGGCGGCGTTGTAGCCCGCCGCCGCGAACACCCCGCCGCCGGGGTGCATCGAGGCCCCGGTCATATACAGGCCCTTAATCGGCATGCGGTACGAGGCCAGCTCGGGCAGCGGGCGGAACATAAACATCTGGTCGAGCGACATCTCCACGTGCATCACGTTGCCGCGCAGCAGCGCCAGCCGCCGCTCTAGGTCGAGCGGGGTCTGGATGAAGCGGTCGATGATCTTGCCGCGCATGTTAGGCGCGTAGCGGTAGAGCACCTCCAGCACATTGTCGGCCACGCCCTCGCGGATGTCGTCCCACTGCCTGCCGCCCGCCAGCTCGTAGGGGAAATACTGCGACCACAGGAACACCGTGTGCTTGCCGGGCGGCGCAACATCCGGGTCGATGGCGCTGAAGGTCATGGCGATCACCGCCGGGTCGCGCGATGGCTCGCCGCGCAGGTAGTCGGCGTAGGCATCACGCACGTACTGCATGGATGGGGCCAGCAGCTGCAGGCCGTGGTGGCTCTCGTGCGGCCTGCCGCCGGATGGGTCGGATGTATAGTCGGGCAGCTCCTCGGCGGCGCAGCGCACCGTCATGCCAAAGCCGTTGCCGATGCGGATGGAGCGGATGCGCTCGGCCAGGCGCGGCTCTAGGTGGGCCTCGCCCACCAGCCCCAGCAGCGTCGTCACCACGTGCGCGTTCGAGACCACCAGCGGCGCGCTGACCGCATCGCCGTCCTCCAGCACCACGCCCGCCACCCTGCCGCCGCGCACCACGATCTGGCGCACCGGCGCATCCAGCCGCACCACGCCGCCCGCCGCCTCCAGCGAGCGCGCCATGGCCTGGGTCAGCATGCCCGAGCCGCCGCGCGGGTGCATCGCGCCGCTCTGGTGGATCATGGTGTGCCAGCCGAAGAAGTCGCCCGCGCCCAGCTCATCCGGCGGCGGGCCAGACTGCGCGGCCAGCCAGGTCATGGCCGCGCGCATCGGCTCGCTGCGGAAGGTCTCGGCGATCAGCTGGCCGTAGGATGAGAACAGCCGCCGCGTCGTCTCAATCGAGCGCGCGATCTGGCCCGATTTGATCTGGCCCTTGGCCACGCCGCCCACCAGCGCGCCCATGCTGGGCGGGCGCATGAAGGCCTCGAATACGCCCTCGTTGATGGGCCGCCAGAACTCCACAAACTCGCGGTAGGCCTCGGCATCCTGCGGCGAGATCTTCTCGATCGAGGCGTAGGTGCGGTTGAAGTCGCGGTAGAAGGCCAGCGCGCCCGGCCTGCCCAGCAGCGGGTGGTAGCCCCACGGGTCCATGTCGATATACTCCAGCCCGTAGCGCTCCAGCTCCAGCTCGCGCACCACCGGGGTCATGTGAATCATGATGTGGGCCGAGGAGCCGACGTCGATCTTGTAGCCGGGGATGACCTCCTCGGTGCAGACCGCGCCGCCCACGATCGGCCTGCGCTCGCAGACCAGCACGCGCATCCCAGCCCGCGCCAGGTAGCCCGCGCAGGTCAGTCCGTTGTGGCCGCCCCCCACGATGATCGCGTCGTAGTCGTATGCCATGCGTCTATCCTTTTTCAAAAAGAACAACCGCCGATATCGGCCATATTGCCGATCTGTTTTGGGGCAGGGAAAACAAACAGGTGTGCTATGATGCAAAAAAAGCCGAGGAGAAGAGAGACCCATGCACCACCAGATCACCCCGCTCAGCTTCCGCCCCGCCCGCGAGGGCGACCGCGAGGCCGTGTTCGCCATGGTCGCCACCGTCTGGGGCGGCACCGACTACATCCCCTCGATCTGGGACGCATGGCTGCACGCCGAGGATGGCCCCATGCTTGTGGGCACGCTGGGCGACGAACGCCCGGTGGCGCTGTGCAAGCTCACCGGCCTGACGCCCGCCGAGGACTGGCTGGAGGGCGTGCGGGTCGACCCGGCGTTTCGCGGCCAGGGCTTCGCCCGCGCCATGATCCGCCACGCCATCGCGGCGGCGCGCGAGCGCGGCAAGCGCACCCTGCGCTACCAGACCGACGAGAGCAACACCACCATGCACCGCCTGGCCGAGGAGCTGGGCTTCACGCTCTCCAACCGGCCCCGCTGGTGGGTGGGCGCGCCGGTGCTGGGCGAGCCAGCCTTCCGCCCGCTCGGCCCCGAGCGCCTGCCCCAGCTGCTGGCCGAGATCGCGGCCTCGCCGCTGCTGCGCCAGACCAGCGGGCTGTTCTCGGTGAGCTGGACGGCCTACGAGCTGACCGAGCAGCAGCTGCGCCAGCGGCTGGCGGCGGGGCAGGTGGTGGGCATCCCTGGCGACGAGGCCTGGGCCATCGTCACCACCTCGCGGGTGGGCGGGTGCTGGGTGGGCTACGCGGCGGGGCCGCACGCCCAGCTCGTGCGGCTGCTGGCCGAGGTGCGCCGCAGCCCCAACCCCGACGAGCCGGAGATGTACGTGCGCGCCCATTTCCCCGCTGGCGCTGCCGTGCTCGACGCCCTGGCCGAGGCCGGGTTCCAGCCCGGCGAGCACAACGCGCGGGTCTACACCTACCAGCTGGGCGAGTAGCCCCAGCCGCGCCGCATCCAGAGAAAACAGGCCGCTCCACCGCCCAAAAATGGAAAGCGTGCCTGATCGAACGCCTGCGGCAGCAACGCCCCTCATGTGTGTGATACGGCGAGCTGCGCCATATCACACACATGAGAGATCACCAATTCCACTCTGCCGAAGGCATTTTCAGCACCCTACCGCCGCACACGCTCAACCATAGAGCATACCGCCTAGAGTACGCGCCCGCCTAGCGGCAGGATCTTGCGCCGCTAGGCACCGCCGCGCAGCCGCGCCACATCCTGCCGAGGCGGTGCGCCAAACATCCGCCGGTACTCGCGGCTGAACTGCGAGGGGCTCTCGTAGCCCACCTGGAAGCTGGCGCTGGCCGCATCCACATCCTGCGTCAGCATCAGCCGCCGCGCCTCCTGCAGCCGCACGTGCTTCTGGTACTGCAGCGGGCTCATGGCCGTCACCGCCTTGAAGTGGTGGTGCAGCCCCGACACGCTCATGCCCACCTCGCGGGCCAGGTCGGCCATGCGCAGCGGCTCGGCGTAGTGGCGGCGCAGCACCCCGATGGCGCTGGCGATCCGCTGGGTCGGCCCGCTGGCCGCCGCCATGGCCCGTAGGCGCGGCCCCTCGGCCCCCACCAGCAGCAGGTAGATGATCTCGCGCTGGATGAGCGGGGCCAGCGCGGCGATATGGGCGGGCTGCTCCACCAGCCGCGCCAGCCGCAGCAGCGCATCCAGCAGCAGCGCATCCAGCTCGCCCACCGAGATGCCCAGCGGCGCATCGCGCCCCGCCTGCGCTGCGGGGTGCTCCACCGCCAGCGCGGCCACCGTGGCCGGGTCAAGGTTGATGTGCAGCCCCAGGTGCGGCCTCTCCGGCGTGGCCTCCAGGATACGCGCCCCGATCGGCAGGCTCACCGACACCAGCAGGAAGTGCGCAGGGTCATAGCAGCGCTCCTCGTCGCCCAGCGCCGCCACCTTGCGCCCCTGCGCCACCAGGCACAGCGACGGCTCGTAGAACGAGTGTGTCCAGTCGGTCGGCTCCACCGCCTGAAAGAAGTAGAGCGCGGGCACCGCCGTGGGCTGCGCGCCCGCGCCGGTGGCGTGGCGCGCGATCAGGCCCGCCAGCTCGGCCCGCCCCGTCTCCAGCCAGTCTGTCTCCATCTCCCCTCCGCGCTTTTGCAGGATCAGGCAATCCTTCGCCACGATCAGTCTACCACATGGCAGCCCCGCTCGGGCATACTGAAGCCACACCGTCAGCACAGCCAGGAGCATTGATTATGAGCGAGAACACACAGCGGGTCGCGATCGTCACCGGCGGGTCGCGGGGGATCGGGCGGGCCGTGGCCGAGCGGCTGGCCGCCGACGGTATGGCCGTGGCCATCGGCTACGCCAGCAACCAGGCCGAGGCCAGCGCCACGGTGGCGGGCATTGTCGAGAAGGGCGGGCACGCCATCGCCGTGCAGGCCGATGTGGGCGACGAGCAGGCGGTCGCGGCGCTGTTCGACGCGGCGGAAAGCGCGTTCGGCGGGGTGGATGTGGTGGCCAACGCGGCGGGGATCATGGCGCTCTCCAGCGTGGCCGATCTGGAGCTGGCCACGCTCGACCGGATCTACCACACCAACATCCGGGGCACCTTCGCGGTGAGCCAGCAGGCGGCGCGGCGGCTGCGCGCGGGCGGGGCGATCATCAACTTCTCCACCAGCGTCACCAAGATGGCGCTGCCCGGCTACGCCGCCTACGCCGCCAGCAAGGGCGCGGTCGACACCGTCAGCCTCATCCTAGCCCGCGAGCTACGCGGTCGCGACATCACCGTCAACGCCGTGGCCCCTGGCCCCACCGCCACCGAGCTGTTCTTTGAGGGCAAGGACGAGGCCACCATCGAGCGGATGGCCAAGGCCAACCCGATCGAGCGCCTGGGCACCCCCGCCGACATCGCCGAGGTGGTGGCGCTGCTGGCCGGGCCGGGGCGCTGGATCAACGGCCAGATCATCTACGTCAACGGCGGGATGATCTAGGGGCGGGCTTAGGGGTCGGGGATCGGGGATGCGGGATCAGGCAAACCACCGCCGCAGCATGCAGGAAAAATCGCGCCGCCTCGTGCGCCGCCACCTCGTCGCTACGGGTGGGATTATGGCCAGAAGCACCTATCGCACACCTTCGCCGGATGGGCGAGGCCGCGCTGTTGCACGGTTCGGCACCATCTCACCCACCCCATGCGGCGATATTGGGGTTCGATGCACCCGCAACGCATTCATCGCGTGCTCCGACGTTGCGGGCGATGAATGCGTTGCGGGCGGACACAAGATCCGCCCCTACACCAATGTTCCCATGGCTGGCGCGGCGCACCACCGCCCCCCATCCCATGCGGCGAAGGTGCCGCTAATGTTTTGATGGCCCTATGCACGCACATCAGCCGCCAGGAAACGGCATCGGAATGCCTCACACTGAGAGTTTGAAGGGGGTGTACCCCCTCGCGGGGTGCCGAGGGGCTGGCCCCTCGCCGCCCGCGCAGGGCATCCACCACCATCCAAGAGCGCCCGCTATTCCACGAAGGCGCACCCTGGCCGACCCAACAGCACCGCGCCATTTCACCAAAAACGCCTCCCCAATACGCCGAAGGATCTATGCGTTCTCCAAAAGCATGCGATAGGGGCAAACCAACCCATGAAGCCGTGCCTTCGTGAGGAAATTGGTTCTTTCGCCCCTTGGTGCCTTGGAGTCTTGGTGGTAAACGATCTCCCGCGTGCCGAAAACGCAAGGCCGCACCTACCATCCCACATCGCAGCAAGATGCGGTACAATGCACCTAGCGAGGGTACCCACGCCCCAAGCGCCGCCACAGCAGGAGAAACTATGTCCGACGATATTGCAGCTTGGCTCTATGATGGTGCGGTCGCCGTCACCGAAGGGCGCTACGAGGACGCCCAGGCGCTGCTGATGCGCGTGATCGAGCAGGACGAGCAGAACGAGCTGGCCTGGCTCTGGCTCAGCGGCGCGGTCACCGACGCGGGCGACCAGCAGATCGCCCTGGAGAACGTGCTAGCCATCAACCCCCATAACGCTGCTGCGCAGACCGGGCTGGCCCACCTGCGCAACCAGCAGGCCTTCACCCCCGGCAATGTCACCTTCACCAGCGCCCCCAGCGGCGGCGAGTGGCAGCCCCCAGCGCCGCTGGACGAGGACGACGTGCGCGAGCTGACCTGCTGGCAGTGCAGCGCCTCGCTCTACAGCGTGGCCCAGTTCTGCTGGCAGTGCCACGCCGCCGTCCACTGCTGCAACAACTGCGAGTTCCGCACCGTGCAGCGCTGCAAAGAGCTGCAGGATCTGACGGCCACCATGGCCCAGGCCGCGCAGAACCGCTGCGAGTGGTGGCGCCCGTCGGCCTAGCGGCACAGCAAAGCCCCGCCCACATGTGTGGGCGGGGCCGCGCGGGCGCTAGGCCGCAGCCGCAGCCTTGCCAGCGCCCATCGGCACCGCGCGCGCCGCATCCTCCCAGCCGACCCAGAAGTTATGCCGACGGATGAAGCTCTCGGCGCGCACCACCATCCCCGCGATCTCGGCCACATCGGCCTCGTTCACCAGCACCACGTTCGGGCGCTTGCCAAAGCGGCGCACATAGGCATCGATCGCATCCTGAATCTTCAGCTCGACCGCCAGCTTGGGGTTGTCATCAAACCAACCGTAGTACATCGCTTCCCCCTACGCGCTCAGATACCACATGCCCTGCCGCAGCTCCTGAAAGAGCATCCGCTCGCCGCCATCGTCGCACAGCACATGAAAGTAGCGGCGCGGCGGTAGAATCGCGGTCGCCGCCACATCCCAGCTGCGCCGGATCGCGCGGACGCTCCACAGGCAGCCTGCGCTACGAAACCGACGCGGCAGGAAGTTATAGCGCTGCTCGACCACCTCGATCGGCTGTGGGCGCGCAAATACTCGCCCGACCCATTCCGCAAGCTGGCCTTGCCGCCTCACCCCATGCTGGCCATATCGAATCATCTGCAGCCTCTCTTCCCGCTACTGGTGCTGACGCAGAAGCAAGGAAGTCTGCTTGGATGAATGCCCGCGTGAGCTTTCGTAGTCTCTCGTATTTATAGATCTCATTATATAAGAACACACGTTCTAAGTCAAGCGACATTTCCCATTCTAAAGCCCTAGATCATTTGGTGCAAACACAGTGCCGCTTGAGCCAGAGTCACTACCTGCTCAAGGCAGGGAGTTTCTACCAGCAAGACTCCAAGACAGCAGGGGTAATGCGAGGGGGCTGCCAGCGCCGCAACAAAGCGGCAGCCTGCCATAGCGTGACAGGCTGCCGCACAGATGCCTCGGGAGTAAGCGCGCAGGCGCTGGATAGCTGCCGCAGCACAGGCGGCCTCGCCTATCCCGCGCGAGGGGCCGCATGGTGCCGCTGGCCATGATCCCGCCCAGCGCGGGATGGCTGGGGCGGCTGCCGCCGCGCCGCTTTTCCCCAGCCCTCTGCGCCCGAGCCATGTAGGCTGCCGCTAGAGCAGCGGGCTCATCAGCCGCAGGGTGTTCTCTACCATCTGCTGGCGCACCGGCCTGCGCCGCCACTCCTCGGCGCGCAGGCGCTGCGACGAGGCAAAGTAGCGCTCCTCCACCGCCCGCAGTGCCCCGGCCACATACGGCCCGTAGAACACCACCGAGATCTCCAGATCGAGCCGAAACGAGCGAATGTCCACATTGCTTGACCCGATCACCGCCATATCATCGTCGATGCTCAGGTGCTTGGCGTGCAGCAGGTTCGGCGGGTCGTAGAGATGGATGGTCACGCCCGCCTCAAGCAGCTCGTCGTAGTACGAGCGCTGGGCGCGGGAGACCGCGAACTGATCGGCGGCCTTCGACACCACCAAGTGCACATCCACCCCACGGTACGCCGCCGACTCGATAGCGCCCAGCAGCGCCTCGTCGGGGATGAAGTAGGGCGTCACCAGCACGGCGCGCTCGCGGGCGGCGTGCAGCAGGGCGCTAAACAGCAGCGGCACGTTGTCCGAGTCGTAGGCGGGGCCGCTGGGCAGCACCTGCGCCACCACGCTGCCCTGGGAGGCGACCTCCTGCGGCAGCACGGGCACATCATCCAGCCGCAGCTCGGTCTCCGAGTACCAGTCGATCATGAAGGTGGCCTGCAGCTGGGCGACGATCGGGCCGGTCAGGCGCACCATCAGCTCCTTGTACACGATCCCGGGCTTGAAATCGGCGCAGACCATGTTCTGCGAGCCGGTGTAGCCCACCTCGCCATCCACCACCACGATCTTGCGGTGGTTGCGCAGGTCGATGCGCGAGTAGTCGCGCAGCGAGATCGGCAGGGCCACGCAGGCATCCACCCCGCCCTCGCGCAGCAGGCCCAGCACCCGCCGCAGCCCCAGGCTGCGCGAGCCCATGGCGTCGATCAGCACGCGCACCTTCACGCCGCGCCCCGCCGCGCGGATGAGCGCGTTGGCCAGGCCCATGCCCACGGTGTCGTCGGCAAAGATATAGAACAGCACGTGCACCTCGCGCTGGGCCCGATCCACATCCGCGATGATCCGCCCGACCGCTAGGTCGTAGTCGGGCAGCAGCACTGCGTTGCTGCAGCCCACCGGCGGCATGCCGCCCAGCCGTTGGGTCAGCGCGGCGATCTGGCGGTGGCGCTCGCTGAGCTGCACATCAAACAGCGGGGCCAGCTCGGGGTCGGCCTCGGCGCGCGCCACGATCTGCTTGAGCATGCGGTCGACCGTGCGCTGGCGCGCGCGGCGGTGGGCGGGCAGCTTGGGGCTGCCGATCAGAAAATACAGGATGATACCGAGCCAGGGCAGGAACAGAATCAACATCAGCCAGGCCTGCGCTGCGCCGGTGCTGCGCCGACGCGGCACCACCAGCAGCATCGCCACACGCACCAGCAGCTCGGCGGCCACATACGCCACCGCCAACACATTTCCCCACGACGACATAGCGCTCCCCTACCCCTCAGCAACCAGCCGCAGCCCACTGGTAGCCGCAATGCACGCCATATGCCAAGAACTTGCCAGCGCCCTGGTGGCGCAAAAAAGGGCAGGCCGGGTCTCCCCAGCCTGCCCAGCGCCACAGCGCCTATGCCTACGCGTCCTCGCCCGCCTCGGGGAAGGCCTCGTCGCCGCCCTCGATGCCAGCATCGCTGGCGTCGCCAGCGTCGCCCAGGTCGCCAGCCGCATCAAGCGGCAGGTCGCCATCCAGCAGGGCGCGCAGGCGCTCGCGGATCAGCTCGTCGTTGGCCGTGCGGGTCTCCACCGCCACCGCCTCGCGACCGCCCGCCGCACCCAGGATATCATCCTGGCCCAGCGACTCGACGCGGCCGGCGGCCAGCTCGCCCATCATCTCCTCGGCCAGCTGGCGGCGCTTCTCGATGCCCGTGCCCGCCGGGATGAGCTTGCCGATGACCACGTTCTCCTTCAGGCCGCGCAGGTAGTCGACCTTGCCGGTGATCGCGGCCTCGGTAAGCACGCGGGTGGTGTCCTGGAAGGACGCCGCCGACAGGAAACTGTCGGTCGAGAGCGAGGCCTTGGTGATGCCCAGCAGCACAGTGGATGCCGTGGCTGGCTCGCCGCCCTGGCTCACCACCGACTCGTTGATGCGCTGGAAATCGACCGAGTCGATCAGCTCGCCCGGCAGCATGCCGGTGTCGCCTGGCTCGTCGATGCGCACGCGGCGCAGCATCTGGCGCGTGATGATCTCGATGTGCTTGTCGTTGATCGTCACACCCTGCGAGCGATAGACCTTCTGGGCCTCGTTCACCAGGTAGCGCTCCACCGCCTCGCGGCCCTGCAGCGCCAGCATCTCCTGCGGGTCTGCCGAGCCTTCGGTCAGCATCTGGCCGGCCATCACGCGCTGGCCATTGTCCACCCGCAGGCGGGCGGTCGCGGGGATGGGAACTTCCTTCTCCTCGTGATCCTCCTGCACCACCACGATCTTCCCAGCCGAAAGGTCGACGTGCACGCGGCCCGTCAGGCGTGCCATGATCGGCGCGCCGCCCAGGCTCACGTTGTTGCTCTCGGCGATCACTTGGCCCTCGGAGACCTCGGCCCCATCGGAGACGGTCAGCACGTAGTGTGGCGGCATGTCCTGCTCATCGGTGTAGATGTCGGCAGAGACGATGCGCAGCCGCCGGGTCTCATCCTCGCGGATGATCTCGACCGTGCCGTCGATCTCGGCCAGCACCGACTTGCCCTTGGGCGAGCGGGCCTCGAAGATCTCCTGCACGCGCGGCAGACCCTGGGTGATGTCGTCTGCCGAGGCCACGCCGCCGGTGTGGAAGGTTCGCAGAGTCAGCTGTGTACCAGGCTCGCCGATCGACTGGGCGGCGATGATGCCCACCGCCTCGCCGATGTCCACCAGCTTGCCGGTGGCCAGGTTGCGGCCATAGCACAGCTTGCAGACACCGTGCTCGGCCTGGCATGCCAGCGGCGAGCGCACGTACGCCGAGGTGATGCCAGCGGCCTTCACCAGCGACGCCATCTCCTCGTCGATCTCGGCATTTTTGGGAACCAGGATCTCGCCCGTCTTCGGATCCACGATCTCCTGCGCCGCCACACGCCCGATCAGGCGATCCGAGACATCCTCGGGCACGCCGCGATCGTCCACGCTGTGCATCCACACACCCAGCTCTGTGCCGCAGTCGTCGATCGTGATGATCGCATCCTGCGCCACATCCACCAGACGGCGGGTCAGGTAGCCCGCGTCGGCAGTACGCATGGCGGTATCGGCCAGACCCTTGCGCCCACCGTGGGTAGACACAAAGTACTCCAGCACCGAGAGGCCCTCGCGGAAGTTCGACTTGATCGGCAGCTCGATGATTCGCCCGGTCGGGTCGGACATCAGGCCACGCATACCGGCCAGCTGCGAGAGCTGGTTGGCGTTACCACGAGCGCCGGAGTTGATCATCATAGCCACCGGCTTGTAGGAGTCCAGGTTGACCTTCACGGCCTCGGCGGTCTGCTTGGTCGCATCGGTCCAGATCGCCACCACCTCGCGGTAGCGCTCCTCCTCGGTGATCAGACCGCGGCGGAACTGCTTGTCCACATCGCGCACGCGCTGATCGGCGCTCGCCAGGATGTCCAGCTTGATCGGCGGAACCTCGACATCCACCACGCCGACGGTCATGCCGCCGCGGGTCGCGTACTTGAAGCCAAGGTTCTTGATCTTGTCGGCCTGGATGGCCGTCATCTCCGAGCCGTAGATGCGGGCCAGCTCATCCATCGAGCGATCACCATACTGCTGGCGAATGTTGTCCAGCGCCTCCTCGGGGATGTTGCTGGGCGTGGTGTAGTGCTTGTAGCAGCGGGCGATGATCTCCTTGAGGCCCTTCTTGGGCACCAGGTCGTTCACAAAGCGCAGCGGGGGCAGCAGCGCGTTGTTGAAGATCAGGCGTCCGATCGAGGTCTCCAGCAGCAGCTTACCGCTCTCCAGCTGGCGCACGCGCTGCTGCTTCCCGATCACAAACGTGGTCATATCGTCCGTGTCGCTGGGGATCCAGTGGCGCATCGCCGCCACCTCCTGGGCATCGGCGCTGCGCACGCCGTTGGCCGCAGGTGCAGGCACCATGTCGTTCGAGAGGCTCACGTTCGACGCGCCCACCGTGAAGTCGCGCAGCGCCGCCTCGGAGTCGAAGCGCACAAAGATCGGGGCCTGGATGCCCAGGAAGCCCTGGTCGTAGGCGATCATCGCCTCATCCACCGAGCTGAAGGTCTTGCCAGCGCCGCGCGCGGCCGGCTGCACCTGGGTCAGGTAGTAGCAGCCCAGCACGATGTCCTGCGAGGGCGTGATGATCGGGTCGCCGTGGGCGGGCGAGAGCAGGTTGTACTTCGACAGCATGCGCAGCCGGGCCTCCTCCTGCGCCTTGCGCGAGAGCGGCACGTGCACGGCCATCTGGTCGCCGTCGAAGTCGGCGTTGAAGGCGGCGCAGACCAGCGGGTGCAGCTGGATGGCCGAGCCTTCGATCAGCTTGGCCTCGAAGGCCTGGATCGAGAGTCGGTGCAGCGACGGGGCGCGGTTGAGCAGCACAAGGTAGTCCTTGATGACTTCCTCCAGCACATCCCACACCTCGGGGCGCACGCGCTCCACAATGCGCTTGGCCGACTTGATGTTGTGCGCGAAGCCCTTCTCCACCAGCCGCCGCATCACGAAGGGCTTGAACAGCTCAAGCGCCATCTTCTTGGGCAGGCCGCACTGGTGCAGCTTCAGGTTGGGGCCAACCACGATCACCGAGCGGCCCGAGTAGTCCACGCGCTTGCCCAGCAGGTTCTGGCGGAAGCGGCCCTGCTTGCCCTTGAGCATGTCGCTCAGGCTCTTCAGGCGGTGCTTGCCCTTGCCCGAGACCGCGCGGCCACGCCGACCGTTGTCGATCAGCGCATCCACAGCCTCCTGGAGCATACGCTTCTCGTTACGCACGATGATCTCCGGCGCATTCAGCTCCATCAGGCGCTTGAGGCGGTTGTTGCGGTTGATCACGCGGCGGTAGAGGTCGTTCAGGTCGGATGTGGCGAAGCGGCCGCCGTCGAGCTGCACCATGGGGCGCAGGTCGGGCGGGATGACCGGCAGCACCGTCATAATCATCCACTCGGGGCGGTTGCCGCTCTTGCGGAAGGCCTCGACCACGCGCAGGCGCTTGGTGGCCTTCTTGCGGCGCTGGCCCTGGGTGGTCTGCACCTCGACCTGCAGGTCCTCGCCCATCTTCTCCAGGTCCACGGTCTTGATCACCAGCTCGCGCACCGCGCCCGCGCCCATATCGGCCTTGAACACGCCGGGGGCGATCTCGCGCAGCTGGCGGTACTCGACCTCGCTCAGGATCCGGCGCATCTTGATCGCGTCCAGGTGCTCCAGCTTATCCTTCTCCTCGCGGATAAGGGTGTCAAGCTCGCGCTGGAGCCGCTCCTGCAGGCGCTCGCGCTCCTGGATGACCTCATGCTCTTTGCGCTCGCGCTCGGCATCGGTCAGCAGCTCGGCGTCGGCCATGTCGCGCTGGCGGCGCTGCTCAAGCGTATCAAGCTCCTGCTCGACCAGCTCGTCCAGCTGGTCCAGCACCTTCTCGGAGATGCCCTCGCCCTCCTCGACCAGCACCACGCCGCGGTAGAGGATGTCCTCCTCGGTGATCTCGCCGGCGCGCTCCTCCAGGTCGCCGCGCAGGGCCTCGGCCTCGGACTGCAGCGTCTGCCGCGCCACATCATAGTCCTCGGCGATCCGGCGCTGGGCGGAGAGCTGCGCGTTCTCCATGCCGCCGATGTCCTGGGTCAGCTGCGAGGAAAGCTCGATGCGCTTGCCCTCGGCCTGGCCCTGGATGCGCTCGCGCTTCTCAGCGTAGTCGTGCTGGATCTGCTCGCGCATGAAGCCCTTGGCCTCGTCGTCCACATTCGTCACCACATAGGATGCGAAGTAGAGCACGCGCTCCAGGTTGCGCGGCGAGATATCGAGCAGCAGGCCGAGGCGGCTGGGCGTGCCCTTGACAAACCAGATGTGCGAAACCGGCGAAGCCAGCTGGATGTGGCCCATTCGGTCACGTCGCACCTTAGAGCGTGTTACTTCGACGCCGCATTTGTCGCAAATGACGCCTTTATAACGTACACGCTTGTATTTTCCACAATAGCATTCCCAATCCTTTGTGGGGCCAAATATTTTCTCACAGAACAAACCATCACGTTCTGGCTTTAAAGTTCGATAATTAATTGTTTCTGGCTTTGTCACTTCGCCATGCGACCAAGCCATAATATCATCCGGAGATGCAAGGCTGATGCGAATCGCGTTGAAATCATTAATTTCCAGCATTTAATGCTCCTATCACCCTATTTTGGTAGATAGTCTGGAAAATTACGACGCATTTCGTCGGTAATTGTCCCCTGTTCAGGCCGTTTCTTCGGATGCCACTGTAAAAAGGCGTCTGCGATAGTAGCTTTACGCTCCAGCGCTATGCCTCTATGCTGCTCATAAAGCCATGCCGCAAGGCATTTCGCCCGAGTAGTGCTCCATTTGATGTAATGATTATTTCGATTCGGTGTTAGATTTGGCGAAGGAATGCCAGTTAACTTTTCTACTGCTATTCCCAACTGCTCTAAAAAAACAGAAGAAGCTGAGTAGATGTAGATAACAGGCCGATCACCATTCCATACAAGCGAACCATCACCATCAATCACACCACGGACAAAATGCGAAAGGAACTCATCAGGAAGCTCAGGAAAACCTATAGTTCTTGATTTCCGAGGCGTTCCCCCATGGGCAAGGATATCCTGGTACATCTCCTTACTGCAAAACGAGATTACATACGTATTTGATGTAATCGCTACTTTGCGCAGGTGATAGTTTCCGCCGATTGCTTCTGCTAATAGTTCAAGATGATCACGATCATTACTCGCGATCTCTATCATATGCGCACCTGTATCGCTCTTAATGCGCATACAGCCATCGGTCCACCAGTATCCCAGCACATACGCCATCGCTGGCGTCCACACGCGGAAGAAATCCGCGCTTCTCGCAGGGCGACCCATACCACGCTCCCGACCTACATACGAATATCTGTTCGTAGTATATCCGGTTTCGTGTTACGGGTAAAACAGCCGTGTGGGCGGGGAAGCTCGCGCCGCCCCACCCACACGCCGCCACTATCTAGAACTCGCCGCGCTCCATGCCGCTCAGGTTGATACCATCGAGCGCCGCCATGTCGCTATCGACATCGTCGGAAAGCTCAACTGGCGTCTCATCCGAGTTCAGCACCTCAACCGAGAGGCCGAGCGACTGAAGCTCCTTGATCAGCACCTTGAACGACTCCGGCACACCGGCCTCAAGGATCGGCTCGCCCTTCACAATGGCCTCGTAGGTCTTTACGCGGCCAACAACGTCGTCCGATTTCACCGTGAGCATCTCCTGAAGCGTATAGGCTGCGCCGTACGCCTCAAGCGCCCACACCTCCATCTCACCAAAGCGCTGGCCGCCGAACTGCGCCTTACCACCCAGCGGCTGCTGGGTCACTAGGCTGTAGGGGCCAGTCGAGCGGGCGTGGATCTTGTCCTCGACCAGGTGGGCCAGCTTCAGCATGTAGGTGTAGCCGACCGTCACCGGGTTATCGAAGGACAGGCCCGTGCGTCCGTCGAACAGCGTGATCTTGCCGTCGTAGGGCAGATCGGTGGTCTGTAGCATCGAGTGGATCTGCTCCTCGCTCGCGCCGTCGAACACCGGGGTGGCCACGCGGAACCCGAGGCGGGCAGCAGCCCAGCCCAGGTGCGTCTCCAGGATCTGGCCCAGGTTCATGCGGCTCGGCACGCCGATCGGATTGAGCACGATGTCCACCGGCGTGCCGTCCGGCAGGAACGGCATGTCGGCCAGCGGCAGCACGCGGCTAACCACACCCTTGTTGCCGTGGCGGCCTGCCATCTTGTCGCCAGCGCTGATCTTGCGCTTCTGGCAGAGCATCACGCGCACAGTCTGGTTCACGCCCACGGGCAGCTCTGCGCCATCCTCGCGGCTGAACACCTTGACATCGATCACCTTGCCGCGCACGCCGTTTGGCACGCGCAGCGAGCTATCCTTCACCTCGCGGGCCTTCTCGCCGAAGATCGCGCGCAGCAGCCGCTCCTCGGCGGTCAGGTCGGTCTCGCCCTTCGGCGTGATCTTGCCCACCAGGATGTCGTTTGGCTGCACCTCGGCGCCCACATAGATGATGCCGCGGTCGTCCAGGTTGCGCAGGCTGTCCTGGCCCACGTTCGGGATGTCGCGGGTAATCTCCTCCGGCCCCAGCTTGGTATCGCGCGCCTCGACCTCGTACTTCTCGATGTGGATCGAGGTGAAGATGTCCTCGCGCACCAGCCGCTCCGAGACCAGGATGGCGTCCTCGAAGTTGCCGCCCTCGAAGGGCAGGTAGGCCACCAGCACGTTCTGGCCAAGCGCCAGCTCGCCGTTGTCGGTCGAGCTGCTGTCGGCGATGATCCGGCCCTTCTTCACCCGCTCGCCACGGTAGACGATCGGGCGCTGGTTGATGCAGGTGTCCTGGTTGGAGCGCATGAACTTGCGCATGCGGTACTCGCGCTCGTTGCCGTCATCCTCCAGCACCAGGATCTTGTCGCCTGTGGCCGAAAGCACGATGCCATCGCGCTTGGCGACGACCACCTGCCCGCTATCGCGGGCCGCCAGGTACTCCATGCCGGTGCCCACGATCGGCGCGTCAGGGCGCAGCAGCGGCACTGCCTGGCGCTGCATGTTCGAGCCCATCAGCGCGCGGTTGGCGTCGTCGTGCTCAAGGAAGGGGATGAGCGCGGTCGAGACCGAGACCACCTGCTTGGGCGACACGTCCATGTAGTCCACGCGGTCGATCGGCTGGTCCTCGAAGTCGCCGCGGAAGCGGGTCGAGACGGTGCCCTCTAGGAAGCGGCCGTGCTCATCCAGCGGAGCATTGGCCTGCACCACCACGAACTGCTCCTCCTCATCGGCGGAGAGATAGTCGACCTCGCGGGAGACCACGGGGCGGATCTTGATCATCTTCAGCGGCGTCTCGACGACCTTCTCGGCGATCTGCCGCGTGACCTCGGTGCCCGCCTCGGCGATCACCTCGTCGGTCTTCGGGTCGATGATGTCCTCGCGCAGGAACTGGCCGCGCAGCATGTTGATCGTCATGCGGCGGGCCGACTCCTTATCCACGCGGGTGTTGCGCGCGGCGATCAGCTCGCCGGTGCGCAGGTCGCGCACATCGCGGATGAGGATGGCCTGGCGCTCCCACTCGTGGGCGTTCGGGATCTCGCGGTACACCTTGCGGTAGGGCGTCTCCAGGAAGCCCATCTCGTTCACGCGCGAGAAGGTCGACATGGTGCCGATCAGACCGATGTTCGGGCCTTCGGGCGTCTCCACCGGGCAGATGCGGCCATAGTGCGAGTGGTGAACGTCGCGGACCTCGAAGCCCGCGCGGTCGCGGCTGAGGCCGCCGGGGCCAAGGGCCGAGAGGCGGCGCTTGTTGGTCAGCTCGGCCAGCGGGTTGGTCTGGTCCATAAACTGCGAGAGCTGCGAGCCGCCGAAGAACTCGCGCATCGCCGCCACGACCGGGCGGATGTTGACCAGCGCGTTCGGGGTGGCCGTGTCCGGATCCTGCAGCGACATGCGCTCCTTGACCACGCGCTCCATGCGCAGCAGGCCCACGCGGAACTGCTGCTGGATCAGCTCGCCCACGGTGCGCACGCGGCGGTTGCCCAGGTGGTCAATATCATCGGCGTGGAAGCCCGGCACACCATCGTTCAGCTGGATGGTGCGCTCGACGATCTTGAAGATATCGTCGGGGCGCAGCACGCGCACCGCGATGGTTGGGGCCTGGGCGCGGGACTCGGGCCGCGAGTCGCGCTCCCAGAGGTTCTTGTTCAGCTTGTAGCGGCCCACCTTGGCCAGATCGTAGCGGCGCGGGTTGAACAGCAGCGACTCGAGCAGGCCGCGCGCGTTCTCCAGCGTGGGCGGGTCGCCGGGGCGCAGGCGCTTGTACAGCTCCATCAGCGCCTCTTTCGAGTTGCGCGAGGGATCCTTGTCCAGCGTCGCCTTGATATAGTGGTGATCGGACTGGCCATCCAGGTGCTGGTAGAGCGCCAGCACGTCGTCATCGTGGCCATACTTGTCCAGCTCATTGTCGGCAGGCCAGTGGCCCTCGCCGTTGGGCTGATACTGCCAGGCCAGCACGGCGCGCAGCAGGATGGTGACCGGGATCTTGCGCTTGCGGTCGACCTTCACCGAGATCACATCGCGCTTGTTGCTCTCGAACTCCAGCCATGCGCCGCGGTTCGGGATCAGCTTGGCCGAGTGGAGCGGGCGGCCCGTCGAGGGGTCGCGCTCCTCTTTAAAGTACACGCCCGGCGAGCGGATCAGCTGCGAGACCACCACGCGCTCTGCGCCGTTGATCACGAAGGTGCCGTTCTCGGTCATCAGCGGGAAGTCGCCGAGGAAGATCTCGCTCTCCTTCAGCTCGCCGGTGGCCAGGATGCGCAGCTGCACGTTGGCGCGCAGCGGCGCGGCATAGGTCATGTCGCGCTCGCGGCACTCATATTCATCGTAGCGCGGCTCCCCAAAGACATAGTCGAGGAACCGCAGCTCCATATTTTTGCCAGTAAAGTCAGTAATTGGCGAAATTTCATCAAAGAGCTCGCGCAGCCCCTCCAGGCGAAACCAATCAAAGCTTTTTGTTTGCGTCTCAATCAGTGTTGGCACCTCGATGGCGTCGTGGATGCGCGCAAACGAGCGGCGCTCCAGCGACATGTCGCGGTGCAACGGGTCAAGTCCCAGATCTTGTGGCGTAATCAGCGGCTGAAGCACAACATTTGTGGTCAGGGGGGGCATGGACACCTCTCTGGTTAGAATCTAGCACGCAGGCCCGGGCAGTCAGCGAACCCCAGCGCGCTGGGCTGTCGTACCACACATGCTACATTCCTCACTGCTACATGCCAAAAACACGAACATACCCTTCCTTGGCATCATCCGTCATTGGGTGAGTGGCCGCTGGACTGGCGTTCGTGGTGTATCATCTAATTCCCGTCGGTGCGCGGTTGACAATGAACGAGCGTTCGGGTACGATAGAACCACTTCTACGCACCTCCTACACACAGACGAGTAACACTTAAATTGCGAAAGGGAATGATACCATGCGGGTAGCCGCTTGTCAAATACATAATGTCATTTTTTATTGCTGAGACCCCATTGGCTCAGCAGGGAAACACTTGACAGCCCTGGAAAAAGCAGCTACCATCGTTACCTGGATAGGGAGCCGTAGCTCAATGGACAGAGCATCCGCCTTCTAAGCGGGTGGTTGTGGGTTCGAATCCCGCCGGCTCCGCCAGCCTTCCCCTAGTACTTCAGCAGCGAGAACACCGAATACTTCGACAGCTTCTCGCGCCCGCCCAGGAAGCCCAGCTCGATAATAAACGCGGCCTCATCGACCACGCCCCCGGCCATCTCTACCAGCTCGCATGCGGCGTGCACGGTGCCGCCGGTGGCCAGCAGATCATCTACCACCACCACGCGGCTCCCTGCAGGCAGCGCGTCGCGGTGGATCTCCAGCACATTCGAGCCATACTCAAGCTGGTACTCAAGCTGGTAGGTTGCGGCGGGCAGCTTGCCGGGCTTGCGCACCGGCACCAGCCCCACGCCCAGCTTGTAGGCCAGCGGCGCGCTAAAGATAAACCCGCGCGACTCGATCCCCACCACCGCGTCGATCTGGCGGCTGGCGTAGCGCTCGAACAGCAGGTCGATCACCTTCGCCAGAGCCGCGCCATCGCGCAGCAGGGTGGTGATATCTTTAAATTGTACCCCAGGAATGGGAAAATCGGGAATATTCCGAATATACTTATCAAGCTCTGGATGTTCTTGCTCCATAGCCAATGCCATCTTTCCCAACGAGGCCGCATAGGCGGCCAAACGTGAACATCTAGAACCACTTTTGTCGGCGGGCGACCCCATACACCCCGCCAACCAGCAGCAGCAGCACCGCCACCGCCGCGCCGAAGGGGATGGGCAGCGACAGCGGCGGCAGCGCCACCGCCAGGGCCGCCAGCGCAGCCACCAGGGCCAGCGGCACCAGCAGCACCAGAGCCAGCGCCATGGTGCGCTGCGCCAGCCCCTGCTGCTGCACGCTGCGCGCCAGCACCACCCGGCCCGCCGCAGCGACACGCTCGTGCTGCTCGTCGGCCAGCGCCGAGAGCTTGTGCGCGCCATCGCCGATATCGCCAAAGAAGCGCTCGGCGTCGATCTTCAGGAAGGGCAGATCGAGGTGCCGCAGGGCGTCGCACATGCTCCGATTCGGGCTGAGCATGTGGCGCAGCGCCAGCGAGTCGCGCTCGAGCTGGGCCTGGGCGGGCAGCAACTTCTCGGGGTCGGATGTGAACAGCCGCTGCTCGAACTGGCCGAGCTGCTCATCCAGGTGGTAGATCACCGGGAAGCTCTGTTTGATCAGCGTGTCGAGCACGCGGTAGAGCAGGTAGCCGCTGCCACGGCCCAGCACCTGCTTACGGGCAGCCTCGTCGCCTGCTGCTGCGGCAAACAGCCGCCGCAGCGGCTTGACGTTGCTATCGTGGATAGTCACCACAAAATCACGGCCCGCGAAGATATCGATCTCGCTCACCGCCGGGCGCTGGTCGCGGTCGAAGACCGGCACCTGCACCACCACAAAGAGGTACTCGTGCGTTTCGTGCACATCCAGCTTGGGCAGCTGGATGGTTGAGAGCACATCATCAAGCGCGAGTGGGTCGAGCCGCAGCCGCTCGCGCAGATAGGCGATATCGGTGTTGACCGGCTGCGGCAGGTCGATCCAGGTAAGGCCATCAAGCTCGACTTCGCGCCGCCGTGTGGTTGGCCGAGCAATGCTGGTGGTAGGAATAGGACGAGTACGACTTTCCATGCATCCCCGCACACAAAAAGGCCAGATGGCAAACCATCCGGCCTATGCGAAGCAGCCCAGAGGATACGGCACTAGACTAGCCGCACGAGCTCGTTGGCAGTGCGCTTCATGTCAAGGAATACAAGTCCGAGCTTTGCTTTGGAATGAGCAAGCGCCGTGAGCACTGCCTCTTCACCGATCGAGGTGAGAAGCACGAAACCGTTCTCGCCACGAACGAATACCTGATCGAGCTGGCCGCGACGAAGCTCTGTGGCAATTCGCTCACCGAGCGAAAGCATAGCAGCGCTCATCGCAGACACCCGGTCCTCTTCGACATCGGCTGGCAGCGCGGAGGCCATGATCAAGCCGTCGACACTTACGACAGCCGAAGCCTCGATATCGGGGGTATTCATCTGCATCGTCTTCAGATGCCGCACCATCTCTTCGGTTCTGCTAGCCATTCAGATCCTCCTGTAAGGCCGTCCGCGAATGTTGGACGTAGCTGCGCCGTGTGTGTGCAGATATAAGGAAAGCGACAACCCAACTTGGGCGTGCCGTCTCAGACAGCCGCTTTCGCCCATTCTACAACACTTTCCGGTTCAGGGCAACTATAATTCGCAGAGATCCGGCACACAAAAAAACACAAAATGTGATCAAAATACCATAGATTCACAGCAATCGATGCTATCCCAAGACCATGATACCATCAAAGTAGATCTTTGTTGGCACAAAATCAGCATGGTGCTTCATCTGGCGTCTTTCTTGAGATCCACCGACATCATTGCCTAGAGAAAATATTCGCCAAACTCGCGCCCGATCTCGGCCTCGCCAACAAACCCGCCGATACGCACCTCTTCGATCGCCTGCGCGGCGCTCATAGTCCAGCGGGGGCTGAAGTGGACGAGAGCCAGGCGGCCCACGCCAGCCTCGGCGGCGATCTTGCCAGCTTGGCGGGGGGTGGTGTGGCCAGGGAACGGCTCGGGCACGGTGGCCTCGTGGATGAGCACCGATGCGCCTTTGGCGAAGCTCACGCTGGCCTCGTGCGGCTCGGTGTCGCCCGCGTAGACCAGCGCCTTGCCGGTGGTGCATTCTTCGAAGCGCAGCCCCAGGCAGGGCGCGCTATGCACCGTGGCCTGGGTAAGCACGCGCACCTGCGGGTCGCCCAGCGGCACCTCTTGGCCCGACACCACCGTCACCCACTCGACGGGCGCTTGGTGCTCGCCCAGCTCGAAGGCGGCCACCACCCGCTGCATCAGCGCCAGCGTCGGCTCGTTGCCATAGATCCGCAGCATGCCCTGGTAGCCTGCCAGCGACAGCTGAAACAGCAGCGCCGCGAGGCCATTGATGTGATCGGCGTGGGCATGGGTGAGGAAGACGCCGCGCAGGCTCAGCGGGTCGAGCTTGGCGCGTAGCAGGCGCTGGTAGGTGCTACCCCCTGCATCGACCAGCAACAGGCCCGATGGCGATTCCCAGACCATATGCGTGTTCTCGCGATCTGGGTCGGGGACAGCCGTGCCAACACCGAGGAGAATCATGCGGAGCATGCCATCACCTTGTCAACTTTCATTGCTACTCATGTGATCTTCGGATGAATTCGCGAAGATGTCAAGCGGCAGAGCAGAACGTTTTTACCACCAAGACGCCAAGGGACAAGGAGAAACAAATACCACGAAGGCGCGAAGACTCGAAGGGAAGAAAACCAATTCACGACTAGTTGGAATCCACATAGAACAGCGAGCTAAGGGGCGCGAAGACCCGAAGGGACGAGGCCCAGTTCACCCCCCAAGCTACTATTATACGAAGCACCAGCCGAGAGGACGCAGAGGCCCTGAGGGGCAGGGCTGCATGGGCTTACAAGGCTGCAGCAGCGCCGCCAAACGTTCCCCCACGCCACAGCAAGGGCGAGATGGTATACTCCCAATACCTAAAATTTCTAGCACAGATAGGGCCTCGCTATGCCAAAAGCATTATACTTTGACTGTTTTTCGGGGATCAGCGGCGACATGGCCCTGGGGGCGCTGCTGGATACGGGTCTCGCGCTTGAGGCGCTGCGCGAGGCGCTCGCCAGCCTGCCCGTCGCAGGCTGGGCGATCGACGCCGAGCGCGGCATGCGTGGCTACCTGAGCGGCACCCGCGCCCTAGTGACCGCACCCGAGCAGCACGTGCACCGGCACCTAGCCGATGTGCGGGCGATCATCGAGGGCAGCCAGCTATCGCAGGCGGTGAAGGAGCGCAGCGTGGCGATCTTCACCCTGCTGGCCGAGGCCGAGGGTGCGATCCACGGCATCGCGCCGACCGAGGTGCACTTCCACGAGGTGGGCGCGCTGGATGCGATCGTCGACATCGTGGGCGTAGTCACCGGCCTGCATCTGCTGGGCATCGAGGCGGTCTACGCATCGCCGGTGCCGCTGGGCACAGGCTGGGGCCGCGCCGCCCACGGGGCGCTGCCCATCCCCGCCCCGGCCACGCTCAGCCTGCTGGCGGCGGCCAAGGCCCCCACTACCGCCGACACCACGCCGTTCGAGTTGGTGACGCCCACCGGCGCGGCGCTGCTGGCTGGGCTGGCCCGCTTTGAGCGCCCGGCGATGCGGTTGGAGCGCGTAGGCTATGGGCTGGGGAAGCGTGACCTGGAGCGTCCCAACGCGCTACGGGTATGGGTGGGCGAGATCGATGCGCCGAGCGACCACGAGCACCACGACCACGAGCACCACGACCACGAGCACCACGACCACGAACATCGCGAAAGCCGAGAAGAGGAAGCTAGGACGGTGCTGCTTGAGACCAATGTTGACAACCAGAACCCCGAGCAGCTGGCCTACCTCGGCAGCCTGCTCCTCGATCTCGGCGCGCTTGACGTGTGGCAGACCGCGATCCACATGAAAAAAGGGCGGCTCGCCACCATGGTGAGCGCGCTGGTGCCCGCCGCGTGCGAGGAGCAGGCGGTCGATGCGCTGATGCGCGAGAGCACGACGCTGGGCGTGCGCCGACGCGCGGTCGAGCGCCACACCTGCGAGCGGCGTGTGGAGCATGTCGACACGCCATTTGGCGCGGTGCGGGTCAAGCGCAAGCTCTGGCAGGGGCGCGATCTGGGGGCGGCCCCCGAGTTCGAGGACTGCGCGCGGATCGCCAGGGAGCAGGGCATCGCGCTACGCGATGTCTACGCCCTAGCGGCCCAGCTGGTGGGGCAGGCGTCCCCGGCCAGCTAGGCCAGCGTCTCGCTCAGCGTGCGCACGTTGGTGCGGATCTGGGCGAGGCAGCGCTCCATCACATCCAGATCCTCGCGGGAGATGTTGTGCATCACCTCCGACTCGAAGTGGTTGCGCCGCTCGATCAGGTTGGCGACCAGCTCGCGCCCGCTCTCGGTCAGCACCACCAGGATGCTGCGGTTATCCTGCGGGTTCGACCAGCGCCGAATCAGGCCCTCTTCCTCTAGCTGCTTGGCCTGCCGCGTGATCGCGGCGGGATCAACCTGCAGATGCTGCTGAAGCTCCGACTGGCTCATCTGGCCGTGGTTGTAGAGGCTGATCAGCACGCGCCAGCGGGCCACGCTGATACCGACCACCTGCTCGAACAGCGGCGTGATGATGTGGTAGAGACGGATCAGCTGCTGGAACGGAGTGCCGGCCTGTGGAGGGGCGATCGGCGTCATGGAAAAACCTCGCTTGCCTTATGTCATATCGCGATCATGCCGGGCGAAAAATGTCGGGCATCGTGACCGTATCCTACAATGCGTGCGCACCGCTGTCGAGAGGCAGATCTGCCGCCGACATCGGCTCCTGGCGCTGCACGGCGCGCTCGTCGATCATCAGCACCAAAATGAGGATCAGCACCGCCGAGGCCAGCGACACCATAAAGCCGGTGCGGATACCCACGGCCAGCGCGTCTTGGGCCTGCGCGATCAGCTGGGCCAGCTGGGTGGGGCCATCGGGGCCGAGCTGCTGGGCCACGGCGCTCAGCTCGGCGCGGGTCTGCTCGCTCACCAGGGCCTGCGGGTCGTGAAAGGCCGACAGCAGCCGCGCATCGGTGCCCGCCGGGGCGCTAGCGGCCAGCGTGGCCACAAACACCCCCGAGACCAGCGCGCCCACCACGGCGGTGCTGAGCGTGCTGCCCATCAGCCGCAAAAACTGCACCATGGCCGTGCTGACGCCCAGCCGCGAGCGCGGCACGCTCGACTGGACGATCACAGTGAGCATGGGCAGCTGCAGGCCCACGCCGATGCCGCACAGCGCCAGCTCGGCCCCGAGCAGCAGCGTGTTCACCTGGGTGCTCACCTGGGTGATCAGGAAGGTGCCCACCAGCAGCAGCCCAGCGCCCACCAGCATCAGGGTGCGGAAACGGCCCACGCGGGCGAAGATCTGGCCGCTGGTGAGGCTGCCCACCGCCATAAACGCCACCAGCGGCGTCAGCAGCGCGCCCGCCGAGCTGGCGCTCATGGCCAGCGCGCCCTGGGCGAACAGCGGGATGTAGAAGGTGAGCGCAAACAGCGCGAAGCCCAGCAGCAGCGAGATGGCGCTGCACAGCGCGATAATGCGGTTGCCGAACAGGTCGAGCGGCATCAGCGGCTCGGGCACGCGCCTTTCGATGATGAAGAAGCCCGCGAAGGCCAGCAGCGCCACCGCCAGCAGCCCGATGATCTGCGGCGAGGCCCATGCGTAGGCGCTGCCGCCCCACTCCACCGCTAGCAGCAGCGCGCTGATCGCCGCCACAATGGTGGCGGTGCCGCCCCAGTCGATGCGGGCCTGCGCGGCGCGCGGCGAGAGGTTGGCGGGCAGCGTCATCCAGATCATCACGATGGCCAGGATGCCGATCGGCAGGTTGACGTAGAACACCGAGCGCCAACCTAGGTGGTCGGTCATCACGCCGCCCAGGCTGGGGCCGAACACGCTGGCCAGGCCGAAGGTGCCGGTGGTGACGCCCTGCCAGCGGGCGCGCCGCTCGGGCTGGGGGAACATGTCGCCCACGCTGGCGAAGGCGGTGGCCTGCAGCATGCCCGCGCCGATGCCCTGGATGGCGCGCGAGATGATCAGGAACAGCATGCTGGTGGATGCGCCCGCCATGGCCGACGCGCCCACAAAGATCACGATTGCGGCCATCAGAAACGGCTTGCGCCCGTAGAGATCGCCCAGCTTGCCCATCACCGGCACCATTACGGTGGAGGTGAGCAGGTAGGATGTGGCCACCCAGGCGTAGAGCTCGAAGCCCTGCAGCTCGGCGATCACGCTGGGCAGCGCGGTGGCCACAATGGTCTGGTCAAGCGCCGAGAGCAGGATGACCAGGGCGATGCCGATCATGGGGATCAGGGCGTCGCGCCCGCTGAGCCCAAGCCCGGTGGGGGCCGCCTGCGCTTGCGGTAGTTCTCGTGTTGCCATGCTCTCTTTCCCTCCTCTGCTCCCATGCGACGCACCCTGCGCCGCGAATGAGAACAGCGCTGCTTGGCTGCGCAGCGCTGTTCTCATCATTGATAAATCAACTTTTGATATATCAAGTAATATACCACAAAATCGCCGCGCTGGCTCGTTCTACAGAAGGATCTCAAAGCCTATTGGCTTGCGCAAACGGGCAACGCTGGAAGCAGCACCGACGTTTGCCCAAGCGCGGTATGCTTCCACGCGAACGCTTGCTTTTTCCTTTCGCGCCTTCCTATCTTCGTGGTGAATGGGGTCTTGTGTTCCTTGGCATCTTGGAGTCTTGGTGGTAAAAACGTTCTACTCGTGAACCTATAGCCCGCGATCCGTTAATGATCGGGGATCGCCAAAGTACGGTTTCTCAACAATGCTGGGTGCCCTACCCAAGAATCTTGACAAGCGTTTTGCACCCTGTTATACTCGCTTAGCCCTACGTTTACATCGGCGTTATTTGGCTTTCTGATGCGTTAGACCTGTCAACGATGCAGGCCACGGCATCCAATTACACAACAGGTGGTTGACGTGGATATCTTTACTTCTCTTCGTGATCGCATCGCCCTGGTATTTCCGGGCCAAGGGTCGCAGTATGTCGGCATGGGCAAGCAGCTCTACGAGACCTCGCCCGCAGCCCGGCAGGTCTTCGACCGCGCCGACAGCGTGCTGGGCTTCCCGCTCTCGAAGCTGTGCTTTGAAGGCCCGCAGGAAGAGCTCGACGACACCTACAACGCCCAGCCCGCCATCCTCACTGTCTGCATCGCCTGCCTCGAAGCCCTGAAGGAAAAGCTGGGCGTGCTGGGCTACGCGCTCGCCCCCTCGATCGTGGCCGGGCACAGTCTGGGCGAGTTTACAGCGCTGGTGGTGGCCGGCGTGCTTGACTTTGACGACGCGCTCAAGCTGGTGCGCGAGCGTGGCCGCCTGATGAAGGAGAGCGGCGACCAGCGCCCCGGCGGCATGGCCGCCGTGATCGGGCTGGACAAGCCGACCCTTGAGCAGGTGGTGGAGGAGGCCCAGCAGGAGGGCGTGGTGACACTGGCCAACGACAACTCGCCCGGGCAGACGGTGCTCTCCGGCGAGGTGGCCGCGCTCCAGCGCGCCATGGAGCTGTCCAAGCAGCGCGGCGCGAAGATCGTGCAGCGCCTGGCGGTCAGCATCGCCTCGCACTCGCCGCTGATGCAGCAGGCCTCGCAGAGCTTCACCAGCCTGCTCAGCCAGTGCACCCTGCGCACCCCCGAGATCCCGCTGATCGCCAACATCAGCGCCAGCGTGATGACCAACGTGGATGACCTGCGCGCCGAGCTTGCCGAGCACCTGACCAAGCCCGTGCAGTGGACGCAGTCGGTGCAGGAGATCACCGCCCAGGGCATCAGCACGATCGTCGAGATCGGCCCCAAGCAGGTGCTCAGCAGCCTAGTCAAGCGGATCACGCCCGACGCCAAGCCCGTGGCGCTGACCGATGCCGAGGTGGTCAAGCTGCTGGCGCTCGAAGCCTAGCAGCGGCCTCGCCCAGACCCTTGATGACAAGGCGAATGGCTCGCCTTGTCATTTTTCCATGCTTCAAAGGAGAAAACTATGCGCCGGGTTGTGATTACCGGTCTTGGTGCGATAACCCCCGTGGGCAACGATGTGCCCACCCTGTGGAAGGCGCTGATGGCGGGCGAGAGCGGCGTGGGGCCGATCACACGCTTCGACGCGAGCGAGTACCCCGTGCGAATCGCTGGCGAGATCAAGAACTTCAAGCTTGACCCGCAGGTGGACCCGCGCGAGGCCCGCCGCGCGTCGCTGTTCTCGCACTACGCGCTGAACGCGGTGATCGAGGCGGTGCGCGCCGCCCAGCTCGACATGACGCAGGAGGACCGCGAGCGGGTGGGTGTGGTGTTCGGCACCGGCGCGGGCGGGCTGGATGTGATCTACGAGAACCACAACACCCTGCGCGAGCGCGGCCAGCGCCGCGTGGCCCCCACCATGATCGCCAACATGATCCCCGATGCGGCCACCGGCCATATCGCCATCCTGCTGGGCGCGCAGGGGCCGAACATGGCGATCACGGCGGCCTGCTCCACCGGCGGGCACAACATCGGCGAGGCCTGGGAGACCATCCGGCGCGGCGACGCCGATGTGATCATCACCGGCAGCAGCGATGCGACCATCCACGCCACCATGGTGGCCTCGTTCGCGAACATGCGCGGCCTGGCGGGCGACAACGAGCACCCCCAGCAGGCCTGCCGCCCCTTCGACGCCCGCCGCGACGGCTTCATCCTCTCCGAGGGCGCGGCGGCCCTGGTGCTAGAGAGCCTCGACCACGCGCTGGCGCGCAACGCGCCGATCGTGGCCGAGATCATCGGCTACGGCAACACCAACGACGCCTACGACATGGTGGCCGCCGACGCCAACGGCGCTGGCATCGCCCGCGCGATGAAGGTGGCCATCCGCAAGGCGGGGATCGCGCCCGAGGATGTGCAGTACATCAACGCCCACGGCACCGGCACGCCGCTGAACGACTCGGCGGAGACAAGCGCGATCAAGTCGGTGCTGGGCGATCACGCCAAGAAGGTGATGGTCAGCTCCACCAAGTCGATGCTGGGCCACATGATGGGCGCGGCGGGCTCGACCGAGGCACTAATCTGCGCGCTGGCCATCCAGAACGGGGTGGTACCGCCGACGATCAACTATGGCGAGCCGGACCCGGCGTGCGACCTGGACTACGTGCCGAACGAGCCGCGCTCGGTGGATCTGGAGATCGCGATCTCCAACTCGATCGGCCTGGGCGGCCATAACTCGGCGCTGGTGCTGCGGCGCTACCACGCCTAGGGTGTCAAAAAAGCGGGCGGCTGGGAGAGATCCCAGCTGCCCGCTTTTTGTGCGTGGTGCCTATGTGAAGCGCTTGAGCCTACTCGCCTCACATGGTGTCATCTTTTCGCCATGTTTGCGCGTTGTTTTGGGGGTCGGTCGGGCCGACCGCTTGCCGCTTCGATGATGATGGTTCCTGGTGTTTGTTTGGTGTGTGCCCTACGCGGGCGGCGGCTAGAGGCCTGCCCCGAGCAACCCCGCGAGGGGGCATCGCCCGCTTCGATCCCCCAATTTGAGGCATTCCCGTGCTGTTCCCTGGCTATGGCCCGGCACGCGCCTCTACACGATTTGCCGCTTCCAAGCGCCTCGCTCATAAAAGTGACCCCATGTGAGCCTACGCATCCCCACACAGCGAGGCCAGCGCATCGAGCGCAGCGTGGTAGAATCGTCGCCGCTGCTCGCGATCTGCCGGGCCGGGCAGGTGCTCCTCGTGGAAGGCCACGGTGGTGCGCTGGCCCTGGGGCAGCAGGCGCAGCTGCACGGTGGATGCCCGCGCATCCCCCGCCCGCCCCAGCGTAAGCCGCAGGTGCGAGCCTTCGCGCAGCACGCGCACCACACCGCCGCGCCCATCGGCCAGGGCGTAGGGCTGGCCCTGGGCGAGCTTGCCGCTGGCCAGCTCGCCCAGCCACACGGCTAGCCCGCGCGGCCCCAGCAGCATGTCCCAGGCCACGCCCAGCGGGATGGGCAGCGTGCGCCGCGCGCCAACCTGAAAGCCCACGTCGCTGGTCTGACCGACCATGGTCTGTTCATCGCTCATATGCCGCTCCTCTCGCAACGCGTGGGGCAGATCTCGTCGTCCGGCCCGCTACCGCCGTCGTCCGGCCCGCTACCGCCGTCGTCCGGCCCGCTACCGCCGTCGTCTGGCCCGCTACCACCGTCGTCCGGCCCGCTACCGCCGTCGTCTGGCCCGCTACCGCCGTCGTCCGGCCCGCTACCGCCGTCGTCCGGCCCGCTACCGCCGTCGTCCGGCCCGCTACCGCCGTCGTCTGGCCCGCTACCGCCGTCGTCCGGCCCGCTACCGCCGTCATGCGGGAGAATTGAGATGCTGCTGGAAGAAGGCCAGCGTGCGATCCCATGCCAGCGCGGCGGCGGCGGGATCGTACTCGGGCCGGTCATCTTCCATAAACCAATGGCCAGCGCCGGGGTAGAGGTGTAGCGTCGCCTCGCGCCCAGCTGCCTGCATCGCCGCGTGCAGCTCGTGCACACCATCCAGCGGCTCCCAGTCATCCTGCTCGGCAAAGTTGCACAGGAAGGCAGCGCTTGTCTGGGTGAAATCGACCATCCTCCCGCCGTAGCACAGCGAGACCGCCCGCACCTCGGGCAGGTTGGCGGCCAGCCAGGTGGACCAGGCCGCGCCCATGGAGAAGCCCACCACGCCCAGGCCGGCGCCGCGCACCGCCGGGTGCTCGCGCAGCGCCGCCCCCGCCGCAAGGCAGAGCCCGCCCAGCGCCTGCCAGTCGCGCTGCTCCATCAGCGCCTCGGCCTCGGGGATGGTGTCGACAACCGCGCCGCCGTTCAGATCGGGCGCGAACACCACGAACCCGGCCTGGGCCAGGCGTTCGGCATAGGCCACGAAGGCGGGCTTGAGGCCCCACCAACCGTGCAGCAGCAGCACGCCGGGGCCAGTGCCGCCCGCAGGCAGCGCCAGGTGTCCAGGAATATCAGAGATCGCCATCGGTCGCTCCTCTCGCTCACATGTTCGCTTCTCTGCATGCAGTATACTGGTGAAAGCGGAAAGATTCAGCCCTATTTCAGAAGGCACGCCCCATGTACAGCCCCACCACCCGGGTGCTCACCGTGCTTGAGCTCCTGCAGTCGCACGACCGCATGACTGCCCGCGAGCTCGCCAGCCGGATCGAGGTCGACCCGCGCACCATCCGCCACTACATCACCGCACTGCAAGATCTGGGCATCCCGATCGAGGGCGAGCGCGGGCGCTACGGGGCCTACCGGCTGCGGCCCGGCTACAAGCTGCCGCCGCTGATGCTGAGCGAGGACGAGGCGGTGGCGATCACGCTGGGGCTGATGGGGGCCAGGGCCATGGGGATGCCCAGCGCGGCGCTGGCGGTGGAGGGCGCGCTGGCCAAGGTGGGCCGCGTGCTGCCCGAGCACCTGCGCGCCCGCGTGCAGGCCATGGAGCGATCCATCACCTTCCACGCCGAGCCGCCAAAGGATGCGCCCGAGGGCGATATACTGCTGGCCCTGAGCCATGCGACCCAGCACAGCCAGCGCGTGTGGATGGCCTACCGCAGGTGGGATGGCGAGCCGAGCGAGCGCCGCCTCGACCCCTACGGCATCGTGCAGCACCGCGGGCGCTGGTACGTCGCCGGGCACTGCCACCTGCGCCGCGAGCTGCGCGTGTTCCGGGTGGATCGGATCGCGGCCATCCGCAGCCTGCCCGAGCCGTTCCAGCGCCCGCCCGACATCAATATCCTCGATGTAGTGCTCACGTCCATCGCCAAGACACCCGGCGAGTGGGAGGCGCAGGTCATCCTGCACACCACCTTCGAGCAGGCCCGCGAGTGGCTGCCCGCCAGCCTGGCGCTGCTGGAGCCAGCCGAGGATGGCGTGCTGATGCGCTGCTTCGCCCAGGACATCGACTGGCTGGCCCACGCGGTGCTGTCGCTGCCCTGCCCACTACAGGTGCTCGGCCCGCCCGCGCTGCACCAGGCCCTGGCCACCCTGGCGCAGCGGGCCGCCCAGTTCGGCAGCCCCGCGCCCGGCGGGCATGGCGGCTAGACCGAGGCGCAGGCCTCGACGAACGAGCGGGCGCGCTGGGCGATCTGCACCCAGTCCTGCGCGGCGATCAGGCGCGGGTCCACCACGCCGCCGCCGATGCCCACCGTGTAGGCCCCGGCGCGGATGTAGGCCGCGCAGTTGGTCAGATCCACCCCGCCGGTCGGCACCAGCTTCAGGTCGGGCAGCGGCCCCAGCACATCCTTGATAAAGCTCGGGCCGAGCGAGCGCACCGGGAAGACCTTGATCATGGGCGCGCCCGCCTGCCAGGCATCCAGGATCTCGCTGGGCGTGAAGGCCCCGCAGATCACCGGGGTGTTCTGGGCGCGGCCCTCGCCCACCACATCCTTGCGCACGGTGGGCGTGACGAGGAACTGCGCGCCTGCCGCGATCGCATCGTGGGCCTGCTGGGCGGTGAGGATGGTGCCTGCGCCGATGCTGGCGGCATCGCCCAGGGCCGCGCGCGCGGCCTCGATAGCGCCCAGCGCGTCGTTGTTGGTCAGGGTGAACTCGATCGCCGTCAGGCCGCCGTTCACCAGCGCCTGTGCCAGCGGCACTGCCTGGGAGAGATCGGCGAGGCGGATGATGGCGATCGGCATCCGTGGAGCGAGCATACCTCTTCCTTTCAATGCCACGGTTTTGTCGCTGGCTATGATACACGAAGTGGCAAGAACCGTTTCGGGCGAATACCACGAAGGTGCGAGGGGGGAAAGAATACCGCTTACCACCAAGGCGCCAAGGCTCCAAGAGCGCAAATACCACGAAGGCGCGAGAAAGAACACCTTTACCACCAAAAAGCCAAAGGCCATAGAAACAGCAGACACACAGAGGCCCTGGGGCAATACGCCCCAGGGCCTCCGCCGCGCACGCAGCTCGCGCTAGCCATCCAGGTGGTAGGGCACGCTCGTCACCACGATGCCACGGTGGAAGAACAGCGCCGCCTTGATCAGCAGGCCGCTCTGGTTGTGCAGCAGGTGCTCCCACCAGTGCGAGGGCACGAACTCGGGCACGACCACTGTCAGCACATCGTCCTTGTAGCGCTCATCCAGCTCGTTCACAAAGCGCAGCATGGGCCGCACCAGGCTGCGGTAGGGCGAGGGCAGCACCACCAGCGGAATGTCGCCCGCCCACTCCTGCCACTTCGCGCGGATCTTCTCGGTGTCCTCGGGGTCGAACTCCACATACAGCGCGGTGGTGTTGTCGGGCGCGATCGAGCTGGCGTACTCCAGCGCGGTGAGCGTGCCGCGGTGCACCCCCGAGACCAGCACCAGCGCGGTGTGGCGGCGCACCGCCATCGGGCGGGCGGCCCCCTCAAGCGAGAGCTGCCTGGCGATCGTGCGGTAGTGTGTGTGGATCGACTGGAACATCAGCACGATGATCGGGATGGCCACCAGCACCGCCCACGCGCCGTGGGCAAACCGCGTGGCGATGATGATGCAGAACACCAGCGCGGTGAGCGCCGCGCCCAGGCCGTTGATCGCCACGCTGCGCCGCCAGCCGGGGCCACGCTCGCGCAGCCAGTGGCGCACCATGCCCGCCTGCGAGAGCGTGAACGAGATGAACACGCCGATGGCGTAGAGCGGCAGCATGGCCTGCTCCTTGGCGTCGAAGATGATCACCAGCACCGAGGCCAGCAGCCCCAGCACGATGATGCCGTTCGAGTAGACCAGGCGGTCGCCGCGGATGGAGAACTGGTGCGGCAGGAAGCGGTCGTGCGAGAGGATGGAGGCCAGGCGCGGGAAGTCGGCGTAGCTGGTGTTGGCGGCCAGCACCAGGATGAGCGCCGTGGCCACCTGCACCACAAAGTAGAACGGGCCGGTGCCCACGATGGTGCGCACCACCTGCGACACCACGCTCTCGCTCTCGCTGGGCATGGCGTTGGTGGCCTGGGCCAGCACCGTGAGACCCAGGAAGATCGCGCCCAGGATGCCGACCATGGCCAGCAGTGTGCGCGACGCGTTCACCGACTCGGGCTTGCGGAAGGCCGGCACGCCGTTCGAGATCGCCTCGACGCCGGTGAGCGCAGTGCAGCCCGCCGAGAAGGCCTGCAGGATGAGGAATAGCGTCACCGTCTGGGCCTGGGTGTGCACCTCGGCGGGCGGGGGCAGCTGCGGCAGCGAGCCGGTGAGCACCAGCCGCGCCACGCCGATGATGATGCAGGCGAACATGCTCACCACAAACAGATAGGTCGGCACCGCGAAGATCGCGCCGCTCTCCTTTAGGCCGCGCAGGTTGATCAGGGTGATGAAGACAATGAAGGCCAGCGCGATCTCCACGCGGTAGCTGGCCAGCGAGGCCACACCCCATGTCGAGGCCAGCGATGTGACCGCGAACACGCCCGCCGAGACCGAGACCGCCACCGTCAGCACATAGTCGATCAGCAGCGAGCCAGCGGCCACCAGGCCGGGGATCTGGCCCAGGTTCTCGTGGGCGACGATGTACGCGCCGCCGCCGCTGGGGTAGGCGTGGATGGTCTGGCGGTACGAGAAGCCCACGATCAGCAGCAGCATGATGATCGCGAGGCAGATCGGGATGGAGAGGTTGAGCGCGCCGATGCCTGCGGTGAGCAGCACCAGCATGATCGCCTCGGTGGCGTAGGCGTTGGAGCTAATCGCGTCGGACGAAAAAACCGCCAGCGCAATAATCTTGCGCAGGCGCTGGTGCTGCTGCTGGTCAGTCGCAAGCGGCTGGCCAACCAGTAGGCGCTTGAACACGCCGATCATAAAATCCTCATCGCCTCAGAGAGCAAGGTCTACCAGATCGATAGCGTTGGCAGGGGTTTTCTTTGGGGCTGTGCCCCAGCCTCCGCCCTGCGCTTCGCGCGTCTATCAAGATCAGGTGGGAATGCTCTATCCTTTCGTGCGGGCCACTGCCCGGCGGAGCAACAGGTTGCTCCTTGGTATCCTAGCACGCTCCTGCGGCGAAAAAAGGGCCGCGGGCATAAAGATCCTATAAAGATTTATGCCCGTGGCCATATTCACTTTAAGGCTTTGTGATGAGGTTTATAAAACGCAACCCTCGGGAATCCTGATAGCAATGTAGGCCCATCTTTATGGCTTTTCCGCTACAATCCCAGAGAATTGGCTCCTATCGCGCCGCGCGGCAGCCATGCGGCGGCGGGCCTGCCACAAGGCCCGCCGCCGCCCGCGCTAGGCCGGCAGCGTGTACTTGGCGTCGATCAGCTCGCGGATGGCGGCGCGGCTCTCGGCGGCGGGCGCGTCGGCGCTGGACTCCACCGCCTGGGCCTGCTCGGCCAGCTCGGGGTCTTTGATCATGTCGCGGAACCAGCGCGAGTAGTCGCCCTGGCGCAGGTGGTGCTGCCAGGTGGCGTCGTCCACACCCTCGGCCAGCTGCATAAACAGCGACAGGTTCTGGGCGCGCAGGTTGAGCTTGCCCTCCGGCCCGCGAAAGTAGAAGCTGCGATCCGCCCCCAGCTCGCCCTCGGCGTACTTGCGGCGGTGGCGCTGGCGCTCGGCCTCGGGCGGCTGCACATGGAAGCGCTGCGGGTCGCCCCCCGCCCCGCGCGACCAGATCAGCGCCTCGCCCGGCTCCAGTGTCACCGGTGGGGATGCCGCCGCGCCCTGCCCCAGCGCACCCCGGAAGTGCGCGATCGCCTGGTCGGGGCGCTCGCCAAAGGCCACCATGGTGTCCACCATCGCCAGCGCGATGCTGGGCAGGTGGTCGGGGTGCACCGTGATCATCAGCACGCCATCCAGCCGCTGGGGCAGCGTGATGCCTGCCGGATCCCAGGTGGCGGGCAGCAGGTGGTGGGCCTCATCCACCACCACCCAGTGCGGGCGGCCCGTGCGGGCGCGCAGCTCCTGCAGGCGCGGCATCAGGCTTTCGAAGAAGGCCGGGCGATCCTCTAGCTTGATGCCCAGCAGGTTCACTACCACGCTCTGGTCGGGCCGCTGCAGCAGGTCCATCACCTCGTCCACGCCGGGCGCGCGCTGGCTGTCGCCCAGCACCACCGCCCCAGCGAACGACTCGTAGTCGCCCTCGGGGTCGATGATGCAGTACTGGTAGCCCTGGGCGGCCAGCTTTTCCAGCATGGCGGTGGCCAGGGTCGATTTGCCGCTGCCCGAGGTGCCCGCGATCAGCACGCTATGGCCCAGCGGCGCGAGCCGCACCGGCTGGCCCTGGGCGGTCTCGCCCAGCACGATCTGCTGGCGGTCGGCGTGGGGCGGCACCTCCAGCAGGTCGTCGGCGATCATCCGCTCGATCAGGGCGGCCACGCCAGCGCCGCGCGGCAGATCCACCACCATATCGGCGCGCTCCTTCAGCATGGGCAGCGCGTTGGCCACCGCCACGCCGCGCTCGCACACCGCCAGCAGCGCGTGGTCGTTCTCGGCGTCGCCCACGCCCACGGCGTTGTGGGGCGAGAGGCCCAGCTCGGCCAGGGCCACCGCCAGCCCGCTGGCCTTGTTCACGCCCGAGGGCAGCACCATCACCGCGCCCTTGTTGAAGATCACCTGCAGCTCCAGCCCTAGATCGCGGATGCACTCCAGCACGGCGGTCTCGTGTGGCTCCCAAGTGGCCACGATCACGCGGCCCACCGCCAGGTTGTCCACGCCGCGCTCGCGCAGCAGGGCCGCGAAGGCATCCGGCGGGCGCTCGGCCAGCGGCAGCTCCTCGCGCGTGGCCGGGCGGTAGAGCAGCGCGCCGTTCTCGGCCACCACGCGGTCGAACAGGTCGATGCGCGGGAACACCCGCAGCAGGTCATCTAGATCGCGCCCCGTCACCAGCACCAGCCGCCGCCCGCTCTCGCGCAGGCGGGTAAGCGCGGCGATGGTGGCGTCATCCACCTGGCCTTCGGTGGCTAGCGTGCCATCGTAGTCGGTGGCAAGTGCAACATAGCGCATAGCGTATCGCCCTTTCTCAGAGTTATCTTGCCCTTCTACCTAGCACCCGCTATGCCAAGCCGCGTGGCGTGGTACGCGAGTTGCTTCTACCACCCCAGAGCGATGGCGCATGCCACTTGTACCACATACCGCACACGTCGCACAGCGATGGGAAAGGAGCCAGCATCATGACCGAGCGCCAGACAATTGAGGAGAAGGCCGACCGCGCCGCCGAGCAGATCGCCGACGTGGAGCTGGATACCGACAACAAGGAGCCGATCCGCCCCGAGCTGGTGGACGACGTGGCCTACCCCGACCCCAACGAGCCGCGCCCCGAGACGGCGGGCACCACGCTGCTGATGATCATCGGCGGGGTCTTCCTGGTGATGATCATCGTGATGGTCAGCGCATTTATCTACTTCCAGGATTTCTGGGAAGGGCCGACCAGCGCTATCCTGCCGCTGCTGGGGTAGCGGTACAAAGCGAGACACGCAACGGCCACCGCCAGCAGGCGGTGGCCGTTGCGTGTGATCATCTACGCCTCTTGCGACGCATAAGCGCCGCAGAAGATCCCGCTCTTCAAACTCTATCTTGATTGCGCTGGTATACTCGAAATCAAGCCTATGATAACCCCAGGTTACTGCAATATTAGACATCTACCGTATACCAGACACAATAGCCGATTCAGACATATTCGACCCTCTCATACTGCCAACGCGAGATATGCTTATTGGAAATCTAGATATGGCAGGGTATAAAAGCCTCAATCGCCTCTGGGACTACACGAATGTTCCAGCCATACGGTTCTTTGATGATACAAGGTTAAAAAGCGATCAGGGCGTATCATGCTCAATAACTGCCAAGAGTGTCAGCGAGAAATCGAGCGATCTGGCAATGTCGGCAATGGATCATACAAAAACTTCACGGCTCTTCTTGATCAAGCCATAAAGCATGGCAATCGCCGACTAGTATCTGCTGATAGAGCAGTACACACATCCCCCCGAACACACGCGCTGCAGAAGAACGGTTCTTCTGCGGCGCGTATTGTTATGGCAAGCACACCCCGGCCTACGCGGCCTCGCCCAGCGACACCTCGCGCAGGCGCAGCACATCGCGTATGGGCGGTGCGCCGAACAGCCGCTTGTACTCGCGGTTGAAGTGCGACACATCTTCATAGCCCACGCGGTAGGCCGCGCTAGTGGCATCCAGATCCTCGCCCAGCATCAGGCGGCGGGCCTCCTGCAGGCGCAGGCGCTTCTGGAACTGGAGCGGGCTCATGGCCGTCACCGCCTTGAAGTGGTGATGAAAGCCCGAGATGCTCATGCCTAGGCGCTGGGCGATAGCATCTATCCGCAGCGGCTGGGCGTACTCCTGCCGCAGAATATCGACCGCCTGGGCGATCCGGTGGGCCGAGCCGTTCAGCAAGGCCATATGGCCGAGCCGCTGGCCCTGCTCGCCCAGCAGCAGGCGGTAGATGATCTCGCGCAGGGCCAGCGGCAGCAGCACGGCGGTCTCGGCAGGCCGATCGATCAGGCGCACCAGACGCAGCGTGGGGTCGAGCAGCCCCATGTCAAGCGCGCTGACATGCAGGGCGGTGGCGGCGCGCTGGGCATCGGCGTCGCCGCAGATTGCAGGCAGCATCTCGCCCACCAGCACCGGCGAGAGATCGATGCGGATGCTTAGGTAGGGCTGCTCGGGCGAGGCGGTCAGCACGCGGCTGGCCACCGGCAGATCGATCGTCGAGAGCAGGTAGTGCGCTGGATCGTAGCGGTAGAGATCATGACCCACCATCAGCTCTTTGCTGCCCTGCGCAATCACGCAGAAGGCCAGCGCCGAGTCGCCATGGGCGTACTCGGTGGTTGCCGAGGTGCGGTAGAGAAACACACCCGGCAGTGGGTTACGCTCCCCATCCTCGGGTATCAGCGCCAGCAGCCGCTCGATCAGCTCCTCGCGGCTATCCAGCATCCAGCGCTCCTCGCGCGAAAGCTCCATGTTACGTTCTAGCATTGCGGCATCTCTTGCAGGATTATTCAAACTTCGTCGATTTTTATTCTATACCATACCTAGCGGTCGCGCCTATACTACGCTCGCAGGCAGAAGTAATTCACCACAGCAACACACAAAAAAACAGCGTAGCCACCCAGGTGTTGTGCAGCCACAAGGAATGGCTGCGGCCATGCTGTGCTGCCTGTGCAGGATTCGCCAAATACAGCACGTAGGAGCAGAAAACGATGAGCGACCAAAAGGTATGGTTTATCACTGGGGCCACGCGCGGGATCGGCGCCGAGATCGCACGCGTTGTATTGGAAGCCGGGCACCAGGTGGTGGCCACAGGCCGCAGCCCCGAGGCCGTGGCCAAGACGCTGGGCCAGCACGAAAATCTGCTGATCGCCAAGCTGGATGTGACCAGCGACGAGCAGGCCCGCGCGGCGGTTCAGGCAGCAGTCGAGCGCTTTGGGCGGATCGATGTGCTGGTGAACAACGCGGGCTACGGCCAGCTGGGCTGGTTTGAGAATGTCTCGGACGCCCAGATCCACCGCCAGTTTGAGACCAATGTGTTTGGGGCCATGAGCCTCACCCGCCTTGCGCTGCCGATCATGCGCCAGCAGCGCTCGGGCTATGTCTTCACCATCAGCTCCATCGGCGGTCTCAGCTCGTCGGCGGGCGCGACGATCTACTGCGCATCGAAGTTTGCGGTCGAAGGCTGGATGGAAGGGTTGGCGCAGGAGGTATCGCCGCTGGGCATCCGCACCACCATCATCGAGCCAGGCTACTTCCGCAGCGATTTCCTTGATACCTCGTCGGTCGCCTACGGCGAGCACAAGATCGAGGACTACGCCGAGGCCGACCAGCAGGCGCAGGCCTCCTTTGGCTCGATGAACCACCAGCAGCACGGCGACCCCGCCAAGCTCGGCAAGATCATGATCCAGTTCACCGAGATGGAAAACCCGCCGCTGCGCTTCCTGGCTGGCTCCGATGCGGTCCAGCTCGCAAAAGAGAAGGTCGAGGCGCTGCGTCAGGGCATCGAGCAATGGCGGGAGCAATCGGCATCGACCGACGGACTTGAGCGCGAGGCGTAGATCTTCTGAGCTGGCCCAGCCAGGGTGTCGTATGCGGGCGGGCCTCGCGCCCGCCCGCGATGGGGCCATCGCCCGATGTCTCGCTAGGCCCGTAGGTATGGCATATATCGATGCATCTTGTGTGAGCGCTGTAGCAGGCTTTCATCAAGGCATATGCACGGCTTGCAAGAAGCTATGCCGACCTTGCAAGAGCCTATTCGCATCCTGCATGAGCCTATGCACCCGCTGCAAGAACCTATTTGCACCCTGCAAGAAGCTATTCGTACCCTGCAAGAAGCTATTCACACCCTGCAAGAGCCTATTCACACCCTGCAAGAAGCTATTCGCACCCTGCAAGAAGCTATTCGCACCCTGCAAGAAGCTATCTGCGCTCTCCCTAGCGTTCGCCACCTGTTGCGACAGCGTCGGCATTTCTGCACAAACACAAACACGCCGCCGGAGGAAGTGTTCCTCCGGCGGCGTGTGCCTATCTGCTAGCAGCGAGGGCCTAGCTGGGGCTACCCGCAAGCTGGCGCAGCACATAGTGCAGGATGCCGCCGTTGCGGTAGTAGTCCAGCTCCACGGTCGAGTCGATGCGGGCCAGCGCGGTGAAGGTCAGCTCGCTGCCATCCTCGCGCACGGCGCGCACCGTGAGGTGCTGGCGCGGCGTGAGCGACTCGATGCCGTCGATGGTGAACAGCTCGCGCCCGGTCAGGCCCAGCTCCTCCCAGCCCTCGCCCTGGGCGAACTCCAGCGGCAGCACGCCCATGCCCACCAGGTTGGAGCGGTGAATGCGCTCGAAGCTCTCGGCAATCACAGCGCGCACGCCCAGCAGGAAGGTGCCCTTGGCCGCCCAGTCGCGCGAGGAGCCGGTGCCGTACTCCTTGCCGGCAAGCACCACCAGCGGGATGCCCTCCTCCTGATACTTCATGGCCGCATCGTAGATCGAGAGCTGCTCGGCATCGGGCAGGTGGACGGTGTAGCCGCCCTCCACGCCGGGCACCATGGCGTTGCGCAGGCGGATGTTGGCAAAGGTGCCGCGCATCATCACATCGTGGCTGCCGCGCCGCGCGCCGTAGGAGTTGAAATCTTTGGGCGCAACGCCGTTGGCGACCAGATAGCGCGCCGCCGGGCTGTCCTTGGCGATGCTGCCAGCGGGCGAGATGTGGTCGGTTGTCACACTGTCGCCCAGCAGAGCCAGCGCGCGGGCGCTGTGGATGGATCGCAGCGGCGGCACCTCGCTGGTCATGCCTGCGAAGTAGGGCGGGTTCTGGATGTAGGTCGAGTCGTTGCTCCAGGTGTAGATATCGCCGGTGGGGTTGGGCAGCGCCTGCCACTCCTCGTTGCCGTCGAAGGCGTTGGCGTACTGCGACTTGAACAGATCGGCGCTGATCGCGGTGGCGATCGCCTCGCTGACCTCCTGCTCGGTCGGCCAAATGTCGGCCAGGTAGACCGGCTGGCCTGCGGCATCCTGGCCCAGCGGCTCGTAGTCCAGGTCGATATCGACCGTGCCCGCGATGGCGAAGGCCACCACCAGGGGCGGCGAGGCCAGGTAGTTGGCGCGCACCACCGGGTTGATGCGGCCCTCGAAGTTGCGGTTGCCCGAGAGCACCGCCGAGACCACCAGGTTGTTCTCCTTCACCGCCGCCGCCACCTCATCGGCCACCGGGCCGGAGTTACCTATGCAGGTGGTGCAGCCGTAGCCGACCACGCCGAAACCCAGGTCTTCGAGGAAGGGCAGCAGCTCGGCATTGCGCAGATACTCTGTCACCACGCGCGAGCCGGGTGCGAGGCTGGTCTTCACATATGCCGGGACAGTGAGGCCACGGGCCACGGCCTTCTTGGCCAGCAGACCGGCGGCCATCATCACCGAGGGGTTGGATGTGTTGGTGCAGGATGTGATCGCGGCGATCACGGTCGCGCCGTGGGCCAGGGTGGTGCTGCGCCCGCCCAGGGTCAGCGCGGTGGCGCTCTCGTGGTAGAGGTCGGCGCGGGTGGCGACCGGCGCGGCGTCGCCAGCGGGCGCGTCGCCCAGCCAGCCGAGGTAGGCGGCATCGGGCGCGGCGGGTGCCAGCTCACGGCCAAAGGTGCCCTTCATCGCGCCCCAGAACGACTGCTTCAGGCCGGTGAGCGCCACGCGATCCTGCGGGCGGCGGGGGCCTGCCACGCTCGGCTCCACATCGGCCAGATCCAGCTCCAGCAGGCTGTTGAATACCGGCTCGGCGGTGCTGTCGTCGCGCCAGAGGCCCTGGAGCTTAGCGTAGGACTCGACCAGCGGGGCCACGTCCTCGCGGCCCGTGCCGCGCAGGTAGCGCAGGGTCTCCTCGTCCACGGGGAAGAAGCCACAGGTCGCGCCGTACTCGGGGGCCATATTGGCGATCGTCGCACGGTCGGCGAGGCCCAGGCTACTAAGGCCAGCGCCGCAGAACTCGACGAATTTGCCCACCACACCAGCCTTGCGCAGCATCTCGGTGACAGCCAGCACTAGGTCGGTGGCGGTCGCGCCGGGGCGCAGCTTGCCGGTCAGGCGCACACCCACCACGGGCGGGGTGAGCATGGCCAGGGGCTGGCCCAGCAGCACGGCCTCGGCCTCGATACCGCCGACGCCCCAGCCCAGCACGCCTAGTCCGTTCACCATGGTGGTGTGCGAGTCGGTGCCCACAAGGGTGTCGGGCATGGCCACCAGCTCGCCGTCAATCTCGCGCGACCAGACCACGCGGGAGATGTACTCCAGGTTCACCTGATGGCAGATGCCGGTGCCGGGCGGCACCACGCGGAAGTTGTCGAAGGCCTGCTGGCCCCAGCGCAGGAACTCGTAGCGCTCGCGGTTGCGCTCGAACTCGTAGGCGATGTTCAGCTTCAGCGCGTCGGGCGCGCCGAACACATCCACCTGCACCGAGTGGTCGATCACCAGGTCGGCGGGCGAGAGCGGGTTGATCTTCTTGGGGTCGCCGCCCAGCTTGGCCACGGCGTCGCGCATCGCGGCCAGGTCGACCACGGCGGGCACGCCGGTGAAATCCTGCAGCAGCACACGTGCGGGCTTGAAGGCCACCTCGCGCTGGCCCGCGCCCTCGGGCGCCCACTTGGCCAGGGCCTCTACATCGGCCACCTCGGTGCTGCCATCGCCCACGTTGCGCAGCAGCGACTCAAGCACCACCTTCACCGAAAAAGGCGTGCGCGAGAGATCTGCGCCCACCTTCGCGGCCAGCCGGTCGAGCCGATAGACGACGTAGTCCTGCCCGCCGACACTGAGCGTGTCGCGTGCGCCAAACGGGTCCGATCGCTCTGTCATTGAACGAACCTTTCTCTCATATGTATGAAGTATCAGGCTATGATAGGGATCGCTGCTTCCATTATACTCTGCGCCGTCGTATCATTCAAAATGATGACCAAATAGTTTCTATAGAAAACTTCTATTGCAATGGCACACAGGTTGCTCTTGTAGGCGGCGGAAGGGAACGTGGAGGAGGAATATGGGCAGGTTCATCCGGCGGCTGCCCGCGCCGCAGCCATGGGTCACCTACGCGCTGCTGGGCATGGTGGTGCTCTCGCTGCTGCTGCACATGCTCACATGGCTGGCGATCAGCCGCGCGCGGGCGGTGGCGAGGGCCGAGGTAGAGGCGCTGGCGGCACAGGTGGCGCAGGCACAGGGCGGCAGCATCACAGCCAGCGTGCGCGTGGCGCAGCAGGTTCCGGTGGCGGCCAGCATCCCCGTGCGCCAGAGCATGACGGTGCCGGTGGACACCACCGTGCGCATCGACGACAGTGTGACGGTGCCGGTGGGCGGGCTAGAGCTTCCGGTACCCATCCGCGCCAACATCCCCATCCACACCGATGTCCCCATCAGCATCAGCGAGACCATGGAAATCAGCACCACCGTCAGCCTCGACCAGGAGCTGCCGATCAGCGTGGGCGTGGCGGGCACGCCCATGCAGGGCTACCTTGAGCAGCTAGAGATGCGGCTGCGCGCCCTGGCCGAGCAGCTGTGAGCAGAGAAGTGAGCACATGCAGCAATCACGACCCAACATCATCGAGCTACGCGACGTAGACCGCTCGTTCGGCGGCAACACCGGCGTGTTCGACATCACCATCCAGGTGCCCCAGGGCAGCATCTTCGGCATGATCGGGCCATCGGGGTGCGGCAAGACCACCACCACACGGCTGATGGTGGGGCTGTACGAGCCGGAGCGCGGCAGCGTGCGCGTGCTGGGGCAGGAGCCTCGGCGCTTCAGCAGCCGCGCGCGCGAGCAGCTGGGCTACATGCCCCAGCAGTTCGTGCTCTACCCCAACCTGACGGTGGAGGAAAACCTGCGCTTCGTGGCCTCGCTCTACGGCGTGGGCATGCGCCAGCGCAAGAAGCGTATCGACGAGCTGCTGGAGTTCGTAGAGCTGAGCGACGCGCGCCGCCGCCTGTGCAGCCAGCTCTCGGGCGGCATGAAGCGCAGGCTTGAGCTGGCCGGGTCGCTCATCCACGAGCCAAAGCTGCTGTTCGCCGACGAGCCGACCGCAGGCATCGACCCGGTGCTGCGCGGCAAGTTCTGGGATGCCTTCCGCAACCTGCGCGACCAGGGCCGCACGCTGTTCGTGACCACGCAGTACGTGGGCGAGGCCGCCTACTGCGACCTAGTGGGCGTGATGCGCGAGGGGCGGCTGCTGTTCATCGACACGCCCGAGGGGCTACGGCGGCGCGCGCTGGGTGGCGAGATCATCCAGTTCACGGTGGGGCCGGACCAGGCCCGCGTGGCGGCGCGCATCCTCTACGAGCACCCGCTGGTGAAGGACGTGCGGCTCTCGCGCGGCGAGCCGGGGCGGCTGCAGGCCTATGTCGAGGAAGCATCGACCGCGCTGCCCGTGCTCATCCCGCTGTTCGAGGGCCAGCCGAACATCCAGCTGCAGCAGGCCGAGGAGTTCCGCCCGCCGTTCGACGACGTGTTTATCATGCTGATGGAGCGGATCGACCAGCAGGAGGAGAAGCGCCATGTTTAAGGGGATCACGCGGCTGCTGGCGTTCTTCGGCAAAGAGGTCAGCGAGATCCGCCGCCAGCCCAAGCTGGTGCTGAGCCTGATCTTCGGCCCGTTCCTCATCCTGCTGCTGTTCGGCATCGGCTACCAGGGCGACCAGCCGCTGCTAAAGACCGCGCTGGTGGTGCCGCCCGAGCTGGAGAACACGCCCACGCTCGACCAGATGAAGCAGGCCATCCAGGCCAACTTCCAGATCGTGAGCACCAGTACCGACCGCGAGGCGGCCATGGCCCAGCTCCAGCGCGGCGAGGTCGAGGTGGTAGAGATCATCCCTGCGGGGATCGAGCAGACGGTGATGGCGGGCAAGCAGGCCCAGGTCGACTTCAAGTACAACGAGATCAACCCGCTGACCGAGCAGTGGGTGCAGTACCTAGGCTACGCGCAGGTGACCGAGCTGAACAAGACCATCCTGCGCACCGAGGCCGAGCGCGCCAAGCAGGAGACCGGCGGCGCGAGCGCCGAGCTAGCCGACGCCAAGCAGCAGCTCGACCAACTGCACGATGGCGCATCCAGCGCCGACCCGCAGCAGGTAGCGGCCTCGGCCAGCCGCCTGAACGCGGCGCTGGGCGCGGTGGCCGCCAGCCCGGCGCTGGCCAGCCAGGTGGCCGCAGGCGACGCGGCCAGCGGCCAGCAGCAGATCGCCCAGCTGCGCGAGGATCTGACCGCGATCGAGCAGGCCGCCAACAGTGGCTCGCTGGCCGCCCAGCAGGAGCGGATCGAGCGCGCCCGCCAGCGCATCGCCGCGCTGCAGCAGGCCAGCGACGCCTTCCGCGCCATGCCATCCGAGGTGATCGTCTCGCCCATGCAGCAGACCTACGAGAACATCTACGGCACGCCGCCCGACTTTATGACCTACTACGCGCCCGGGGTGCTGGCGCTGATCGTGCAGCACATCGCGGTGACGCTGGGCGCGCTGTCGCTGGTGCGCGAGCGGCTGCTGGGCGCGATCGAGTTCTACGGCGTCGCGCCGGTGTCGCTGACCCAGGTGCTGGCGGGCAAGTACCTGGCCTACACGCTGTTCATCGGCATCATCATCGGGGTGCTGGTAGCGCTGATGCTGGCCATCGGCGTGCCGCTGCGCGGCGATGTGGCGCTGTTCGCGGGGGTGGCGGCGCTGTTCGTGCTGGCGGGGCTGGGCGTGGGCTTCGGCATCTCGGCGATCTCTTCGACCGACAGCCAGGCGGTGCAGCTCTCCATGCTGGTGCTGCTGCTCTCGATCTTCTTCAGCGGCTTCTTCCTGCCGCTGGAGAACTTCAGCGCCTACGTGCGCCCGGTGGGCTGGGTCATCCCGCTGACCTACGGCATCCAGAGCTTCCAAGATCTGATGCTGCGCGGGCAGTCGCCCGGCCAGACAACATGGGCGGCGCTGGCGGCGATCGCGGTCGTGACGTTCGTGGTGGTGCAGGTGGTGTGGCGACAGCAGTTCCGCCGCATCGCGTAGCGGGGCGTGGTTCCGTCGCTTTAAGATACAAAGCGGTAGGAGAATCAGCGTAGGCTGGGGATAAACGCCTGCGGCAGCAAGGAATACGATCTTTTTGCCACATCGCTATGTCGTGGCGGAGCCACGACATAGCGATGTGGCACGAGAATAGAGAGCGCAAGGTCATATCAAACAGCATATGCCGCAGCGCATGAAAACGTAATCGCCACATCAAACAAAAAAGCAGAGAGGAAGACCGCGCGGATCTTCCTCTCTGCTTTTTCGCCGCCCAAGAATCTTGGTGTTTTGGAGTCTTGGTGGTAAACCGGTCTCTTATGTCGTCTTCGTGGTGAAGAGCGATATCGCCTAGCTCTGGCCGACCAGGGCCATCTCGCGGCGCTTCTGGTCGCGGCGGCGCTCGTCCATCGTCAGGATCTTCTTGCGGATGCGGAAGCCCTTGGGGGTGACCTCCACCAGCTCGTCGTCGCTGATGTAGTCGATGGCGTCGTCGAGCGACATCACGCGGGGCGTCTCAAGGCGCAGGGCCTCATCCGCGCCCGAGGAGCGCATGTTGGTCAGGTGCTTCTTCTTGCACACGTTGACCTCCAGGTCCTTCTCGCGGATGTGCTGGCCGATCACCATGCCCTCGTAGACATCCACGCCCGAGCCGATAAACAGCTGGCCGCGATCCTGGGCATTGTGCAGGCCGAAGGTCGACGTGACGCCGCTCTCGGAGGCGATCAGGCTGCCGTAGGCACGGGTGCTGATCTCGCCCTGCAGCGGCTCGTAGCCCATGAAGATGGTGTTCATCAGGCCCTCGCCGCGGGTGGCGGTGAGCAGAGTCTGGCGGAAGCCCAGCAGGCCACGGGTGGGCACGTGAAACACCAGGTGCACTGTGCCGTCGTCGCGGTAGCTCATGTCGCGCATCTGGCCGCGGCGCTGGCCCAGCAGCTCGATCACCGCGCCCTGATACTGCTCGGAGACCTCGATCTCGACCTGCTCGATCGGCTCCAGCTTGTGGCCGTTCTCCTCGTGGAAGATCACCTCGGGGCGGGAGACCTGGAACTCGTAGCCCTCGCGGCGCATCGTCTCGGTGAGGATGGTCAGGTGCAGCTCGCCGCGCCCGCTCACCGCGAAGGCGTCCGCCGCATCGGTATCCTCGACGCGCAGCGCCACGTCGCGGTCCAGCTCAAGATAGAGCCTATCGCGCAGCTTGCGGGAGGTGACGTGGGTGCCCTCGCGGCCCGCGAAGGGCGAGTTGTTGACCGAGAAGGTCATACGCACCGTCGGCTCCTCGACGCGGATGGTGGGCAGAGCCTCGGGGTTGGCGGCGTCGGCGATAGTGTCGCCGATCTGGGCGTCGATGCCGGCCAGGGCCACGATATCGCCCGCGACCACCTCATCGACCTCCTGGCGCTCCAGACCCTTGAAGGTGAAGAGCTGGTTCACGCGGGATGACGTCTGCACGCCCTCGCGGTCGATGCGCACCACCGGCTGGGCCTTGACCAGCGTGCCGCGCGCCACGCGCCCGATCAGCATGCGGCCCTTGAACGAGTCGTAGCCGGTGGTGGTCACCAGCATCTGCGCGGGGGCCTCGGCGTCGACCTCGGGGGCGGGGATCTCGGAGAGGATGGCGTCGAACAGCGGCTCCAGCGTCTCATTCAGGCGCGTCGGGTCGGTGCTGGCCTTGCCCGCGATCGCGCTGGCGTAGATCGTGGTGAACTCGGCCTGCTCATCATTCGCGCCAAGATCCACGAACAGCCCGAACGTCTCGTTCACCACGTGGTTGGGGCGCGAGTTTGCGCGGTCAATCTTGTTGACCACCACGATCACCTTGTGCCCGGCCTGCAGCGCCTTGCGCAGCACAAAGCGGGTCTGCGGCATGGGGCCATCCACCGCGTCCACCAGCAGCAGCACGCCATCCACCATGTTCATCACGCGCTCGACCTCGCCGCCGAAATCGGCGTGGCCGGGGGTGTCGAGGATGTTGATCTTCACATCCTTGTAGATCACGGCGGTATTCTTGGCCATGATGGTGATACCGCGCTCGCGCTCCAGGTCGTTGGAGTCCATCACGCGCTCGGCCACCTGCTGGTTGTCGCGGAAGATGTGGCTCTGGCGAAGCATTGCATCAACCAGGGTTGTCTTGCCGTGGTCAACGTGGGCGATGATCGCAATGTTTCGGATATTGTCTCGTTTCATAGATCTTTGGCGCTCGATCCTCGTTTTTACTGTCTGCCGACACAAAATACCTCGACCGCAAGGGCCGAGGCGTCGATACCTTCACAAGCTGCATGCATTGTAGCACAGCGGGGCCTTTCACGCCAATCAATGCGCTGTCGCCGGGCACCGTCTCAGCGGCCTGCTGGTGCCAAACCGAATGGGCGAGGATGAGGTTTCTCATCTTAACCCCATGCCTAGGTTGACACGCACGATTGCCGCTCGCAGAAGCCTAACAGGACTAACGGCGTATTTGCGAGGGCAGATCGGCCCCGATATAATGAGAAGCAGTCCTCTCGAACGAAAGAGCCTGGAACACCTATGACAGACCTCACTTCCGACCTGGCGCAGCTGCTGCGCGAGGGGCAGGCGGCGATCACCGCCGGCGACATGATGACGGCGCGCGACCGCTTCCGCCGCGCCACCGAGCTTGCGCCGGGCAGCGCCGAGGCCTGGGTGGGCCTCAGCGCGGCGGTGCCGATGCTGATGGAGAAGAAGCAGTATCTTGAGCAGGCGCTGGCGATCGCCCCCGAGCATGTCGACGCGCGCAGCAGCCTGGAATATGTGCAGAAGCTGATGGCCGACGGCATGCAGCTGGCCCCCTCGCGGCGGCGCGAGGAGCAGGTGGCCAGCGGCAACAGCTCGCCGCTGCTCTCCTCGGCCAGCGCCGCGCCGCAGGGCGAGGCCGCGCTGCACTGCTACCGCCACCCCGACCGCGAGACCGGGCTGCTGTGCACCAACTGCGGCAGGCCGATCTGCTCGGCGTGCGCCAGGCCAGCGGCGGTGGGCCAGCTGTGCCCCGAGTGCATCAAGGAGCGCCGCCCCGTCAACTACAAGGTTTCGGCGAAGGACATTATCCTGGGATTCGTGGTGGCGCTGATCGCCTCGGCGATCGTGTCGGCGCTGCTCAGCATCATTCCGATCGGCGGCTGGATCGGCTGGATCTTGCTGCTGATGGTGGGGCCGGGCATCGCCGAGCTGATCGTGCGGATCGTGGACTGGGTGACCCACGCCAAGCGCGGCAGGGCCATGCAGATCACGGTCGGCGCGGCGATCGTGCTGGCCACGCTGCCGGTGATCGCGCTGGGGGTGATCTTCGATGCGGCCCCCATCACGCTGCTGCTGTACATGATCCTGGCGGTCGTGACCACATCGGCGCGGCTGCGCTAGCACCCCCCACAACAAAAAGACGATGCGCGGGCCTGCGCCCGCGCGTCGTCTTTTTTGCCCGCAAACTGCCTAGCGGCTGATCTGGTAGATCACCACCTGATCCTGCTGGAACACCGGCGAGCCGAGCTGGGCAAACTTATCGAGGCCAGCCGGATCGTAGCGACTGCGCTCCAGATCACCCACATAGACGTAGGCCACGGCGTACTTCTTCAGCAGGCCGCGCACCACCTCCAGGTCGGTGCTGGCGTAGATCGTCTCGACCTCGGCCTGGCGGGTGCCCAGCTGGCCCAGCGCCTCGGGGTCGCCCGCACGCCACTGGCTCTCGTGCCCCGACCAGCCGAGCACGGTGGCCAGCCCGGTGCTGGCCGAGATGCCCGAGCCGCCCGGGCCGTTGCCATCGTACGAGCTGCCCACCGCCTCTAGCACCACCGCCTCGCCGGGGGCGTTGTCGCGCAGCCACTGGATGCTGGCCTCGCCTGCGGGCGTCTGCTGGCGCGGGGTCTTGCCCGCCAGCCCATTGGGGCTGGCCGCCTGCTCGGTCAGGGCCTTCACCACGGTGAAGCGCGGGTAGACCAGCGCCCCCGCGAGCAGGGCCAGGGTGAGGGCCAGCGCCGCGCCCGCCCCGATGCGGAAGGCCAGCAGCCACGGGCGGCGGGCGGCCAGCGCCTGGCCGAGATCGCGCCAGCGCGCGGCCAGCCACCACAGCGCGAAGCCCGCCAGCGTACCCCAGATCAGCCAGACCTGGTAGTAGAACTTGAAGATCGTGTTCATACGGGTGTTGCCGCCCTCGAACACATCGCGGATGTAGATGATGTCGGTGCCCAGGCAGATGAACGAGCCAAGCGACAGGCCCAGCAGCAGGAAGGCCAGCGCTGGCTCATCGGGGGCGCGCAGGGCCAGCCAGAGCGCGTAGACACCCAGCGGCAGCAGGAAGAGGTAGGGGAAGCCCACCAGCGCGCCCAGCGGCACCATGGCCAGCACCACCCACGGCATCGCCTCCAGCGCCTGCGAGCGGCGCTCGGCCTGCCAGAGCCGCAGGCCCTGGGCCGCCACCACGGCCAGCAGCGGCACGAGGAACAGCCCGAAGATGATCAGCAGGGTGTGCAGCGGCGTCTTGGGGGCCAGCAGGCCCACGGTCTTGGTGATGGTGGCCAGCACCGGCACATCCACCAGCGGCTCCTTGCTGCCCACCAGCGACTTGATCGTCATCGAGAAGGGCGCGAACAGCAGCAGCGAGGCCATGCCCACCAGCAGCAGGTGCTGGGCCAGCAGCGCCCACATGACCATGGGCTTCTCGCCCTCGGCGGGGCGGCCCAGGCGCAGGTGCAGCGCCAGCGCCGCAGCGGCGTAGAGCAGCAGGTAGGTGGGAAAATCCCAGCTGTTGATCGCGTAGAGGCTGCCCAGGATGACGCCGATGCCCACCAGCTCGGCCCAGCCGCGCCAGGTGCGCACGAACACTGGCGCAGCCGGGCGGGCAAGGGTGGCCAGCGCCAGCGCCAGCGCCAGCACGCTGAAGGGCAGCGACATCACATGCGGGTGCATGTCGCCCAGCCAGAACGAGAAGGCCGGGAACTCGGTGATCGAGTAGAACTTCTGCTGGCTGCCCGGCTCGCGGCTCTTGTCCCACAGCGCGCGCGAGGGGTTCCACCAGTTGAAGTCTTTGGCGGTGTCGGCGGGCTGGATCTCGGTGGTCAGCGCGCCATCCGACTCCACCGGCTCCAGCAGGGTCAGCGGCGCGCGCGGGCCGAGGCCGTTCTGCACCGCCCGCCACATGTCGGCCCCGCCCAGCATCAGCACGTTGGGCGTGCCCGCCATCACCTGCAGCGCGCCGCCCTGGTTGCCGCACAGCAGCACAAAGACCACGCTGAGTATGGCGGCGGCCCCGGCCAGCGCGGCGCGGCCCACGCGGGCACGGGCGTGGGCGGGCTGGGCGCGGCCACGGCTGGCCAGCAGCACCAGGTTCACCACCACGCCCGCCACGCCCAGCGCGGTAAGCGCGAACAGCAGCGCCATGGAGAGGTTGAAGGCCACACCGGGGTCGAGGTTGGCCAGCAGCGCCACCGAGGCCATCAGCAGATAGCCCAGGTAGTAGTAGTTGATGGTGTAGCCCGACAGCCACGGGTCGTGAGGCGGGAACAGCCCCGAGCGCTGGATGGCGTTAAAGAAGGCGAAGTCCATCGGGCGCTCGGTGCCCCACGGGTCGGGCATGCGCGCGCGGATGAGCGCCATCAGCACCAGCGCCGCCGCGAACAGCAGCTCGTAGCCCAGGGCCAGCCGCCAGCCGGGGAACAGCTGGGCCAGCCAGCCGCGCAGATCGCGCGGGGCGGGCTGGTCGCGGCGGGTCAGCTGCATGCCCACGCCCAGGCCCAGCACGGCCAGGGAGCAGAACAGCAGCAGTCCCGAGTTGAACGGGGCCAGACCGATCATGGCCAGCAGCCAGGCCAGGTAGCCCGCAATCAGCAGGCCGAAGGCGCGGGCGAAGGGGTAGCCGCCATCGGGAAGCGAGCGGAACAGGTAGGCCGACAGCGGTAGCCCGACCAGGCCGAAGAACGTACTGACCAGCCACCAGATAAAGATTTGTCCTGCCATAGCGATATTACTGCACCTTCTTCAAGCCAGCCCGCGCCCGCTCGGCCAGATCGCCGGAAGGGGCCAGGTCGAGGTAGCGCTGGTAGGCGTCCCTGGCCTGGTCGCGCTTGTCCTGGCGGGCGTAGAGTTCACCCAGGAAGTAGTTGGGGTCGGCCAGGGTCGCATCCAGCCGCGTGGCCTCCAGCAGGGCCGACTCGGCGGCCTCCAGGCGGCCCATGTCCAGCAGCTCGCGGCCCAGCTTGTTGTAGTTGCCCGCCTCGGGCTTGGCCTGCGCAGCCATGGTGTAGGCCGCCACCGCCTCATCCTGGTGCCCCGAGTCGCGCAGCGTGTCGCCCCACATGTGGTGCAGCGGCACATCGCCGGGGCTGGCCTGGGCCGCCGCGCCCAGCACCCGCGCCGCGTCATCCAGCCGCCCCAGGCTGCGGTAGCGCTCGCCCAGGTTGTAGGCCGCCGATGCCGAGGTGGGGTCGGCCTGGTTCTGGGACTCTAGCTCGGCCAGGGTGGGCTTGCCGGGCGGGTTGGCAATCGCCTCCAGGTCCACCGGCGCGACCGTGGGCTGCGGCTGGGCCTCCTGCGGCGAGGCGGAGATCACATCGCCGGGGTTGGCCGGGGTAGATGGCAGGCCGAAGATGCCCGCATCGACCTTGTAGATCGTCACCGTGTTGTTGCGGTAGACCTGGGTCAGATACGATCCGGCCAGCTGGCCAAATTTCGCCATGCCCGCCTCGCCGTAGTAGAGCCGCTCGATCTGACCCACATAGACATAGCCGACCTTGTACTTCGAGAGGAAGCGCAGCGCCTGGTCGATGCTGGTGGTGCTGTAGAAGCCGCCCACATCGGCGTCGCGCGCGCCCACCAGCCCGCCATCGCGCTGCTCGCCCTCGTGGGCCGGGCCGACCACGGTGGGCAGGCCGGTGTTGGCCGCCACCCGCACCCCGTACGATCGGTAGAACTCCAGGCTGGCCTGCAGCACCACCGGCGTGCCGCGGATGCTGCCGCCCTCGTTCAGCCAGCGGATGGCTTCGGCGTCATCTTTCAGGCTGATCACGTTGCCGTTCCACTCGAAGATGCCCTCATCCATGAAGGCCAGGCCATCGAGCGTCGGCCTAGGCGTGACCGGGAAGCGGTAGGCCACCCGGCTGGGGATGCCGAACAGCGGGTAGACCAGCGCCAGCAGCGCCAGCAGCGTGATCACGCTGGGGAACAGAATATCGGCAATGCGCAGGCGGAAGTAGAGCAGCAGCGGCAGCAGCAGCGCGCAGAACACGGCGGAGTAGGCCAGCTGGATCAGCGGCCAGGCCGCCGCCCCGCCCGGCAGCGGCGCGCCGCTGGGCAGCACCGCGCTGCCCACGGCGATCAGCAGCGTGGCCGCGCCGCCCAGCACCATGGCCACACTCACCCGCAGCGGCAGCTGGCGCAGCCAGCGCATCAGCGCGGGCAGCAGCGCCGCCGAGGCCACCGCGAACAGCGACCAGATCTGCATGCCAAACTTGAACACCGTATTCATGCGGTACCAGTCGCCGGGGTTGGCCGGGTCGCCCGCCAGATGGTCGCGGATGTAGACCAGCTCGACCCCCAGCGACACCGCGAAGCCCAGCGCCGCCAGCAGCAGCGCGAACCACACCGCCGTGGAGAGCCGCCGCCGCGTGAGCAGCCCGGCGAAGCCCAGCATGGCCGCGCCCAGCGCCAGCTTCAGCGCCAGATCGCTCTGGGAGAGCACGGCGGCGGCCAGCACGCCCGCGCCAGCCAGCGCCGAGAGCGCCAGCGGCACCAGGCCCTTCCACAGCTCGGCGTTGGGCGGCGCGCCCAGCCCGCGCACCCGCGCCGCGTAGCGCCGCGCCAGGGTGGCCTGGGCCGCGCGGCCCAGCCCGGCGAACAGCGCGGGCAGCAGCACCGCCAAGAACAGGCCGTAGATCGCCGCGTAGGAGGCGGGCGGCGTGCCCGCGCGCACCACCAGACCCACGCCGCCCACCATGGCCTGGTAGTTCTGGAAGAACGGCAGGTACAGCAGCAGCGCCGCCAGCGCCAGCGCCAGCGCGCCCAGGCCCGCCAGCGCCATCCGCCGCACCAGCGCCCAGCCCCAGGCCCGGCGGTCGAGCCAGGCCGCGCCCGCCAGCGCGCCAGCCGCCAGCAGCGCGTAGGTCGGGAAGTCCCACGAGTTGGTCACGGCCTGCGCGCCCAGCGTCAGCGCCAGCAGCGCCGCAGCGCCGCCCAGCCGCAGCCGCCGCTCCTCGCTGCCCTGGTCGCGCCACTGCAGGAAGGAGAGCGACAGCGCCATGGCCAGCAGCGCGATCGGCAGCGCGATCAGGTGCGGGTGCAGGTCGGCGAACAGGAAGCTCCACAGCGGGAACTCATTGATGGTGTAGGGGATCACGCGGCTGGGGCCGACGAACCAGTCATCCAGGTGGATGCCGAAGTTCGGCAGCCCGCGCTGGAAGGCGTCGGCCACCGCCGCGAGGCCCTTGGAGGAGGCCCCCGGCACCACGATCACCGAGGTTAGGTTGCTGGCCACGCTGGTGAACAGCGCGCCCAGCAGGCCATAGCGCGCCCGCCCAGTCAGCTGGCGCACCAGGGTGAACGCGCCCAGCACGTGCAGCGCGAACAGCGTGGCGATCGCCAGGTTGAAGCCGACCGCCGGGGCAATGCCGGTGGCCTTGATCGGCAGCGACACTAGGTAGAGGCCGTAGTAGTAGTAGTTGATCGTGCCGTCGCTATAGAATGGGTTGTAGGGCGGCATCACCGGGCTGCGCAGAATGGCGTTCAGGTAGCCAAACTCGAACGGCTTCTCGCCGCCCCAGATCGGCTGCCACAGGTCGGGGTTCAGCGCACGGATGGCCGCCATCGCCGCGAAGGCTGCCAGGAACAGCCCCCCGGCCCACGTGGCCTCGCGCCGATGGGCGCGCAGGTGCTGGCCCAGCCATGCCAGCCCAGCCTGCGGCGACCAGCCGCCCATAGCGATCTTGCCCAGCGCGGCCAGCGCTGCGGCGTCCGCCGCCAGCACCAGTAGCGCGCCCAGCAGCATGCCCAGGCGGTTGTACTGCCACAGCCCGGCGCTCACCGGCAGCCACACGGCCCAGGCCAGCGCCAGCAGGCCCACCAGCGGCGCAAGGCCCAGGCCGCCATCGCGCCAGCGCCCGAACACCAGGACGCTCAGCGGCAGACCGAGCGCGGCCAGCGCGGCCCAGGCCAGCAGCCACAGCAGCACCGCCGCAGGCTGCGACTTGGCCAGCGCGTTCCAGGCATACTCGCTCACCGCCGGAAGCTCGTTCACCGGCTGGGTCAGCATGGCATCCTTGCGCGATGTGCTGGGCGGCGCGTTCACCTGCAGCGTGGTGGTCAGCTCCACCGGCGTCTGCGGGTTCAGCACGCGGTAGATATGCGTGCTGCCCTGGCTGTAGACCTGCGCCAGGTCGCCCGCCGCCACCATCCGCTCGAACTTGGCGAGGCCCACAGTGTCGTACAGGGCCTGCTCCAACTGGCCGTAGTAGACAAACTCCACGCCATAGCTGCGCAGCAGGTTCAGCGTGGCCACCTCGCTGGGGTCAGTGTAGAGCTGCTGGATCAGCGCCTTGCGGCTGTTCAGCGCCGTACCGGCCTGGGCCACGCTGCGCTGCTGGGTCTCGTGCCAGGGCCAGCCCAGCAGGGTGGGCAGGCCGGTGTAGATCGACACGCGCCCAGCCCAGCGGTAGCCCTCGGCCTGAGCCTCCAGCACGATCGGCGTGCCGCTGATGTTTCGGCGCATCCAGTCCAGCGCCGCCGCATCCTCTTGGAAGGTGAAGTCCTGGCCGTTCTCGCTCCAGTGCGCCTTGGGCGAGGCCATGTAGGCGATGCCATCCAGCGTCGGCGCAATGCTGTCGTCGAAGCGGTCGGCCAGCCGCGCGGGCGTGGCCGTGAGCGGGTAGGCCATGCCCAGCAGCACCGCCAGCGCCGCCGCCGCCCGCCCGAGCCAGCCCAGCGCCAGCCGCGCGGGCTGAGCGCGCCCGGCGCGCAGCTCGGCGAGCTGGCGCGGCACACGCTTCCACAGGCTTACAAAGCTGAAGGCGGCGGGCAGCGCAAACAGCACCCAGCTCTGCATCCCCAGCTTGAACACCGTGTTCATGCGCCCGATATCGCCCTTGGCCACAATCATCTCGCTCGCAAAGCACAGGGCCAGCGCCGTGCTGAACCACACCCCCGGCATGATCGCCGCGAAGCTGGCCGCAGGCTCGCCCTCATCCCGCGCGCGGAACAGCAGATCGAGCACCAGGCCCACCGCCGCGCCCAGCGGCAGCACCACCAGCAGGAGCACCGGCAGATTCAGCGCCACCACCGCCGCCACGTAGGCCAGAGCGGCCAGCGCGCCCGCGCCCAGCGCCAGCGCAGGGGCCTTGCGCCGCCGCTGGTAGTAGGCCAGCGCGCCGCCCAGCATCAGCAGCAGCCAGATGCCGTGCAGCTTCACGAACTCCAGCGCGCCGGTGCGGGGGCCGCTGTAGGGCTGGAAGCCCGCGTAGTCGGTGGCGAAATGCTGGTGGAAGGGCAGGAACAGCAGCCGCGCCAGCACCGCCAGGGCCAGCGCCAGCGCGCCCCACAGCAGCAGCTCGCGCAGCAGCGCCGCGCCGCGCTGCCAGCGCCGCCAGCCGGCCAGGCCCAGCGTCAGCACGCCCAGCCCCAGGTAGGTCGGGTAGTCCCAGGTGTTGGTGGCCGAGAGCGCGCCCACCGCCAGGGCCAGCCCCACCAGAGGGAACAGCAGCAGCGCCACACTGCCCAGCGTGGGCTGGGGCGGGCGGAACCGCCAGCTGTGCCGGAACGGGCTGGCGTCGGCGTTACGTAGCAGGGCCACCATCAGGCCCAGCGCGGCCAGCGCGAACACCAGCGCGATCATATGGGCGTGCAGGTCGCCGAACAGGAAGGTGAAGAAGGGGAACTCGTTGATCGTGCTGTCGCCCTCGCCGGTGCGCTGGTGGATGGCGATCGAGACCACCCGCGTGGCATCCCAGAACGCCCACTCCCTGCGGCCTCGGCAGTCCTGCTGGGCGGCGTAGCTGCTCTTCGCCAGGCACTCCTCCGAGAGCGTGGTGTCGGCCTTGTCCGCCGTACCGGGCAGCATCCAGGCCGCCTGAGTCAGCGGGCCGAAGCAGACCACAAACAGCGCCGCCACCAGCCCGGTGACGATCGGCCCGGCCTCGCGGCGCGGCGGGCGCGCGGGGTTGGGCACCGTGCGCGGGCGGGCCAGCAGGTTGTAGGCCACGCCGAACGCGCCCAGCGCGGTGAGCGCAAACACGGTGGGGATGGCCAGGTTGTAGGCCACCGTGGGCGCGACGCCGGTGAGGTGCACCAGCGCGCCCACAAACACGAAGCCGAAGTAGTAGTAGTTGATGTAGCCGCCCGCGAACCACGGGTCGTAGGGCGGGAAGGCCGCGCTCTTCAGCGTGGCGGTCAGGAAGGCCAGATCCATCGGCTTCTCGCCGCCGCGCGCGTCGTGCCACAGGTCGGGGTTGATCGCCCGCAGCACCAGGAAGCCGAAGAAGGCCACTAGGAACAGCGCCTCCGCCGAGATCAGCGCGGTGCGCCGCTCGCGCGCGAAATCCAGCAGCGGCCTGCGGCTGAACCAGCCCACCAGCGCGCCGGGGATGATCAGCAGCAGCGCGCAGAACCACAGCGAGCTGGGCGAGAACGACATCAGCGGCCTGCCGTCATCCGCGCCCAGGCTGGCCAGCATCCAGGCCAGCCAGGCCACGCCCAGCAGGCCCAGGGTTTTGGAAAGCGCGAAGCCCCGGTCGGGCAGGTTGGGCAGCGCGTGGAACAGCAGCGCGAAAGCCGCCAGCCCCAGCAGCTCCAGCACCACCAGCCACACCAGCCAGGGCAGCGCGTTGCCCAGCCACGAGGGCACCAGCGAGACATCGAAGCTGCGGTAGGCGCCCCACTGCGCGTCGGTCAGCCGCAGCGCGGTGGGCACGCGGTGCGCCACCAGCGAGCCGACTTTGTACACCTCATCCCACACCGCGCCCCTGGTGATCAGCTGCTCGGCGTGGGCGCGCGAGTAGGCCGGGGTTTTCTTGAAGATCAGCACGCGCGGGTGGTCGTAGACGCTAAACGCCTCCTCGGCCAGCACCGGCGTGGGGATCTCGATGCCAAACAGCGTGGGGTAGGAATGCACGTCGGCCACCAGCTCGAAGCCCAGCTCGCCCGAGAACAGCGAGCTGTAGTAGCGCATCAGGTAGGGGTAGCGCATCGGCTGGCGCTTGGTGGAGTCGTACACGCGGTTGGAGCTGAGCACAATGTAGTCCAGCTGATCCAGCTGGTCGAGCAGGCCCGGCTGCACCGCGCCCTGCCCGTTGGTGGAGGTAAAGTACTTGCTCTGCTCATCCTCCAGGTAGGGCTTCATGGAGATGACGTTGTACTGCATGGACGACTGGCCATCCAGCGTCAGCGGCAGCCCGTCATCCCACTCCTCGGCGCTGATCGTCGAGCCAGCCGGGATGTTCTGGAAGATCCAGCGCGAGGCCGCGATCCGCGAGTGCGGGCGGGTGTAGATCCGCGTGAAGGCGTAGGCCCACAGCAGGGTGCCCACCGCCACCAGCACCAGCGCGCCATGGGCCAGGTAGGGCCACCAGCGCCGCGCGCCCGCGCCGCGCAGCGCCGGGCCAGCCTTGGCCACCAGCGCCCACAGCCCCCAGGCCGCAAACACCGACAGCAGGCCATACATCGATGAGTAGTAGCGCATGGTCGGGCCGAACAGGCCGCCCTGCCATGCGAAGTAGAACGCCACCCACACCCAGGGCACCAGGTGCGCCAGCCGCCCGCGCCGCACCAGCCGCCAGCCCGCCGCCGCCCAGCCCAGCCAGGCCGCCACGCCCAGCGGCAGGCCCATGCCCCACAGCACAATGTTCTGCAGCGCGAACAGATAGGGCACCCGGCCCGCCCACTGCACGCTGGGCGGCGAGTCGGCCTCGCCGCTCACCGAGGCGCTGATGCGCTGCATGTTCTCCACAAAGCGCGGCTCCAGCCGCAGGTCGAGGAAGTTGGTGCCCACAAAGGCATCGGGCTGGAACATGCGGAACGACAGCACTGAGACAACCCCGGCCAGCGCCAGCATGCCCAGCAGCTCAATCGTCTTGCGCAGCGAGATAGACCGGCGCGCATCGAAGACCAGCGTGTCGCCGCGCCACGGCTGGGTGGTGCCCCACAGCTGCACCGCCACCGCCGCCACGCCCACCAGCCCCAGCGCCGCCATCGTCACGCGGCAGGCCATGGCCAGCCCGATGCTCACGCCCAGCATGGCGAAGCTGCCCCAGCGCCCGCCCTGCGCGCTGCGCACGCCCCAGTAGATCGTCAGCAGCACAAAGAAGGCGGTGGCCGCATCCACCGTGAAGAAGTGCGAGAGTTGGATGGGCAGCGCCGCGCAGGCCAGAAACAGCGCCGCCAGCAGGCCCACCCGCCGCCGGTACAGCCGCGCCCCGATCAGGAAGGCCAGCACGATCGACCCCAGGTCGAACAGCGTAGACCACACGCGCCCCACCATGTAGATATGGTAGAACTCGGTCATGTCCTCGCCCTTGGGGTTCAGCAGTAGCTGCAGCGGCAGCAGCTTGGGCACGCCCAGGTCGTTGTTGGCGATCCTGCCCTCGGCGTCGCCCACGCTGGTGTCGGTGCAGGGCCGCCCCACGCGCACCCCAGGGTCGATGTTGTCGGGCGGGGTGATGCAGGGCTGAAGCGTGCTGTTGGGGGTCAGCATCACCGCCGTGTACTGCGTCACCAGCTGCGGCAGCAGGCCGTAGACATACCAGGTGCTCTTCTGGTAGTTGCGCGGGTTCAGCGGGTTGCGCTTCGAGTCAAGGTACTCGGCCAGATCCTTGGGCACCTGCAGCGTCGAGGCCACATCCGAAAAAAAGCGCTCGTCGGGGTGCAGGCGAAAGGATGGCTCATCCCATGAGAGCAGGCTCTGGCTGCGGAAAAAAGCTCCCAGCAGCAGGATGGCGAGCAGCGCTAGGCGAACCAGCCAGCGGCGTACAGCGGCGTGCGAGACATCGTCGTGGGGCGTATCGTTGATGATCATAGCGGCCTATTGGGCATTCGAGCGGCGGTCTCCCGTGCGCGGCGGTGCGGTGCCACGCGTTCGCCGCCATTATAGACAGGTTCTTTACCTTCGTCCAGTTTTATCGCTGTTCACATTTAGGCCAGCACAGACAGCCAGAACCCGCTTCCTTGCCCTGGCAAAATACCGATGGCCAGTAGTACCATCCTGCGCCCATCCAGCAGCTAGGAACCAGACGACCACGGTAGCGCGCCAGACGACCACGGTAGCGCGCCAGACGACCACGGTAGTGCGCCAGACGACCACGGTAGCGCGCCAGACGACCACGGTAGCGCGCCAGACGACCACGGTAGCGCGCCAGACGACCACGGTAGCGCGCCAGACGACCACGGTAGCGCGCCAGACGACCACGGTAGCGCGCCAGACGACCACGGTAGCGCGCCAGACGACCACGGTAGCGCGC
>WBOU01000009.1:160194-240213 GCA_009268125.1 Chloroflexia bacterium SDU3-3
CGGTAGCGCGCCAGACGACCACGGTAGCGCGCCAGACGACCACGGTAGCGCGCCAGACGACCACGGTAGCGCGCCAGACGACCACGGTAGCGCGCCAGACGACCACGGTAGCGCGCCAGACGACCACAGTAGCGCGCCAGACGACCACAGTAGCGCGCCAGACGACCACAGTAGCACCATTTTATCGCATCCCCACGCCATTTCGCCCCTTCGTATCCTCGCGTCTTCGTGGTGAATCGGTTTCCCTGCGTTCTCTTTTGTCTCTTGGTGTCTTGGAGCCTTGGTGGTAAACGAATCGGCGCTCTGTCGAGAACGCAGAAGCCCTGCGCGTCCCAGTCGCGCATATTGCCCGTATCCAGAGGCACATGCTACAATAGCCACAAAATGGCGTACCGAGCGCCTTACGCGCCAGCCGATGCCAAATACCCCACGCACGCCCAACGCCTGGACGATGGACCGATAACTGCATAATTGCACCCAGGCACCGGCGCGCCGTAGGATCGGCTGCGGTACAAGACGAAAACCAGCGGCGCGCGGCCAATGGCGGCCCCACGCCGACACAGAGCGAGTGAGTGAATCGAAACGATGGAAACCCCACACATTATCACGATCGATGGGCCAGCAGGCGCGGGCAAAAGCACCCTGGGCGAGATGCTCGCGCGAAAGCTTGGCTACCTCTACTTTGATACGGGCGTGATGTACCGCGCCCTGACCCTGGCCGCCATCGCGCGCGGGGTCGCCTGCGACGACGTGGCCGGCCTGACCCACCTGGCCGAGACCATCGACATCCAGGTCACCCCGCCCCACATCGAGGACGGCCGCCAGTACACCGTGCGGATCGACGGCCAGGATGTCACCTGGCAGCTGCGCCAGCCCGAGGTCGAGAAGAACGTCTCGGCCTGCTCGCGCGACACCAGCGTGCGCAGCGTGATGCGCAGCCGCCAGCGCGCCATCGGCGAGGCGGGCCGCGTGGTGATGGTCGGGCGCGACATCGGCAGCGTGGTGATGCCCGACGCCCCGCTGAAGATCTACCTTGAGGCATCAATCGACGAGCGGGCCAAGCGGCGCACCGCCGAGCTGCAGGCCCAGGGCCGCCAGGCCGAGGTCGGCCACATCCGCCAGGATGTCGAGCGGCGCGACGCGCTCGACCGCCACGTGATGCAGCCCGCCCCCGACGCCCTGGTGCTGCACAGCGACACGCTCAGCCCCGAGGATGAAGTTGCGGTGATCATGCGCCACATCGCGGCGCAGGCTTCCAGCCGCTGATGAGGCCCTAGCGCCCCAAAGGACGCAATGCATGCTCACATCCCTGCTGATCATTGTTCCGGCCATCCTGCTGGTGCTCACCCTGCTCTCGCGCATCGGCGAGGAGCACGGCGACATCGCCTACGAGCCAGACGAGCACGTCATCTACGCGGCCTACCGCCACTGGACGGTGATCTTCTTCCGCTGCCTGCTGATCGCCATGGTGGCGGCGCTGTTCTTCGCCGCCGCCGCCTACCGCGCGGTGGGCGGCAGCATGGTGGTGGATGCGATCGCGCCGCGCGGCAACGACCTGTTCAACTACATGCTGATCGTGGTGTTCCTGATCATCCTGGGGGTGGGCGGCCAGCAGGCCTATAGCGCCAGGAAAAAAAAGCACAAGCTGCCCATGTGGGAGCGCATGCTGTTCTACATCCTGTTCGCGGCGCTGCTGTTCACCATCGCCTTCCGCTACGACGGCGGGCGGATCTTCAACATCGACCGCGCCAGCGCCGCCGGGCTGGATGTGCTGAACGGCCTGCTGATCGGCATGGGCCTGCTGCTATGCGCCTTTGGGGTCTACACCTACTTCGACCTGCGCGACGACTCGCTGGTGCTGACCAACCTGCGCGTGCTGCGCCGCGAGGTGCAGGAGATCCCCATCCTGGGCGATGTGTTCGCGCTGATCTTCCGCCGCCCGATCGTCATCCGCGAGTATGTGCAGCAGGTGGTGCTGGAGGATATCCAGCAGGTAAACGTGAAGCAGGAGAGCTACTTCGAGTTCTACCTCTGGAAGTTTTTCGAGTTCCTTGAGCGGTTCGGCGTGAAGGGCTACCAGCGCTACGGCACGATCGTGGTGCAGTCGCTCAGCTTCGTGGCCATCCGCTTCGACGACGCATCTGGCCCGGTCGAGATGCAGAAAAAGATCCTGAACCGCGTGCAGGATGTGAACCGCAACGAGACGCCTGACATGCTGCTGCGCCGCACGCTGGAGGAGCAGGTGTGGGGCCAGAAGACCCCGGCGCACCGCAAGATCCGGCGGCACAACATCCAGCAGACGGCGGGCCTGTTCTCGTGGCTGTTCCCGCCCAACCCCGAGTACCAGAATGACGCCAAGCAGACCATCATCTGGCGGCCCTCGTGGGTGTTTATCTTCTGGCGCATGCTGCGGGCCATCCTCACTCTGGTGGGCGTGCTGGTGGCGGCGGCGGTGGTGAGCGCCTACAGCCTGATCGACGGCGCGCTGCTGATGGCGCTGGCCATCCCGCTCATCGCCGGGTCGTGCTTCTGGATGTGGTGGATCTACGACACCTACCAGCACGACCGCTACATCCTCACCGACGAGCGGATCATCGACGAGGACAAGTCGCCCTTCGGCCCCACCAACCGCCGCGAGGCCGAGCTGCGCTCCATCCAGAACGTGCTGTTCGAGGAGGGCTTCGTGGAGGGCCTGCTGAACTACGGCGACGTGATCATCCGCACCGGCGGCGCAGGCGGCGGCGACTTCACGTTCTACCACATCCCCAGCCCGCGCGAGGTGCAGGCCCAGATCAACACCTACGTGGTGGATTTCCGCCGCCGCGAGCAGGAGAAGAACCGCCGCCAGACCATCCAGGCGCTCACCCAGTACCATATCCTGCAGGACAAGCACGACGAGCTGTTCCGAACCGAGCGCGTCGACCAGATGATAGGCACAACCATGCGCAATGTGACCAGCACGATCTCCACCCAGCCCGACGAGGCCGCCACGCGCGAGGTGCTGAGCGCGGCCCGCGCCGAAGCCAAGGCCAGCGCCCGCCGCGAGCTGTACGCCTTTGTCCGCCGCTTCCTCCGCCGCCAGTCGCGAGGCCGCGCATGATCAGCACCCGCACTATGGTCGGCGTGCTGGCCGCGCTGCTGCTGCCGCTGCTGCTGGCAGCCGCCCCGGCCCAGGCCCAGCAGCCCGGCATCCGGCTCGACGCCACGCTGGGCTACGAGGGCATGTACCGCCCCAGCACCTGGACGCCGATCAGCATCACCGCCAGCAACAGCGGCACCAACGCCCAGGGCACGATCGAGTGGAAGGCGGCCAACAGCAGCGCGGTCTTCTCGCAGCAGATCGACCTGCCCAATGGCTCGCAGAAGCATCTGGCGCTCAATGTGCAGCTGCCCAGCTCGACCCGCAGCGGCACGCTCTCATTTATTAGCGGCGGTACGACGCTGGCCCAGATCACCCTGCGCGCCGACGAGCTCGACAGCGACCAGCTGCTGGTGGCAGTGGCCAGCAGCGACTCGGGCCTGCTGAACAGCCTCAGCGGCATGACGGGCAGCAGATTCGCCAGCGCTCGGGTGGCCCACATCGCCCTGGCCGACATCCCCGAGCACGCCGCAGCGCTGGCCTCGGTGAGCGCACTGTTCGTGCACGATCTCGACACCAGCGCCATCACCGAGGCCCAGCGCCGCGCGCTGGGGGCGTGGGCCAGCGTGGGCGGGCAGCTGGTGGTCAGCGGCGGTAGCGGCGACACCACAGTGGCGGCGGGCCTGGGCGACCTGATGCTGGTCGACCTGCCCGGCGGCTACCAGCAGGCCACGCTCAAGCCGCTGGCATCCGGCGCGGCCCAGCAGGCTGGGCTGCCCGACGCCGCCACCATCAGCAACGCCACGCCGCGCCAGGGCAGCAGCCCGCGCTACAGCTCGCTGGTCTACACGCGCTCCACAGGCGGCGGCCAGCTGATCTTCACTGCGTTCGACCTGGCCGCGCTGCGCGGCTGGGCGGGCGAGGCGGGTTTCTGGGGCGGGCTGCTGGAAAACCACCGCATCCAGCCGATCATGCAGTCCATCCAGCAGTACAACGGCACATCGAGCTGGTTCTCGCTCGACAGCATCACCATGCTGCCGGTCTGGGGGCTGTTCTGCATCTTCGCGCTCTACATCCTGGCGCTGGGGCCGGTCAACTACCTCATCCTGCGGCGGCTGCGCAGGCTCGAGCTGGCCTGGGTCACCATCCCCGCGCTGGCGGTGCTGTTTGTGGCGGGCATCTACGTGGGCGGGCGGGCCATGCGCGGCGGCACCACCCAGATCTTCCAGGTGAATATCTTCCAGGGCGGCGCAACCATGGCGGATGGCATCGAGACGAGCTACACCGGCATCTTCTCACCCAACCGCGACAGCTACACGATCGGGTTCGACCCGCAGACGCTGCTGGTGCAGAGCGCCGGTGACGATGGCTTCTATGGCAGCACCAGGATCAGTGGCCAGTACCTCACCGATGATACCGGCATGAAGCTATGGAACGAGGTGGTGGACATTGGCGAGATGCGGACGGTGGTCAGCGAGCGCACCGCCGCCAACCCCGCGCAGGCAAGCGGCAAACTGCGCATGACCGACACATCGCTGAGTGGCAGCATCACCTACAGCGGGATCGAGCTAGAGGATGCGATGGTGGTGCACAGCACCGGCAATGCCCAGCAGCTCGGCAGGCTCAGGCCCAACGAGACCAAGACCATCCAGATCAGCAGCACCTCGCCATCAATCCAGTCGATCAGTATGTCGGAGACGAGCCATGTGCGCCGCGATCAGATCCTCCAGGCGCTGCCCTACCAGATGATGAACCAACCCACATCGGCCTTCCTGATCGGCTGGCAGACCACCGCCACGATAGCGCCCACGATCAACGGCAGCCCCAGCCAGCCGCAGGGCGTCACGCTGTACATCATTCAGCTCGACACGGCGGGCCAGTAGCCCCGTGCGCGACGCGATCGCCCGCCTGTTCGCCGCCCACGCCATGGCCCCGCGCGGCGCGCTGCTGGTGGCCGCCGTGTCGGGCGGGCCGGACTCGCTGGCCATGCTGCACGCGCTGCACGCGCTGCGCGAGCAGCTGGGCATCCGCATCCACGTGGGCCATGTGGACCACATGCTGCGCGGCGCGGCCTCCGCCGCCGACGCGGCCTTCGTGGCCGAGACCGCGCGGGCCTGGGGCCTGCCCTGCACAGTGCAGGCGGTCGACGTGGCGGCCTACGCCCAGGCCCAGCGGCTCAACCTGCACGATGCCGCCCGCCGCGCCCGCTACGAGCTGCTGGCCCAGCTGGGTGGCCAGCTGGGCGCGCACGCCGTGGCCACCGCCCACACCGCCAGCGACCAGGCCGAGACCGTGCTGATGCACCTGCTGCGCGGCGCTGGCCCCGACGGGCTGGGCGGCATCCGCCCAGTGGGCACCATGGCCGGGGCGCGGCTGGTGCGCCCGCTGCTGGGTGTGGCGCGCGCCCAGGTCGAGCAGTACTGCGCCGCCCACCAGCTGCGCCCCCGCGCCGACGCCACCAACGCCGACACCGCCTACACCCGCAACCGGCTGCGCCACGAGCTGCTGCCTCACCTCGCCAGCTACAACCCCCAGATCGAGAGCCTGCTAGGCCGCACCGCCGCGATCTGCGCCGACGAGAGCGACTTCATCCAGCAGGCCCTCGACGCCCAGTGGGGCGCGCTGGCTAGGCAGTCCCCGCTGGGCACCACGCTGGATGGCCCGCGCTGGGCCGCGCTGCACCCCGCGCTGCAGCGCGCCGCGCTGCGCCGCGCCTACGCCGCCCTGGCCACCGGCGAGGCTCTGCCCTGGGAGCAGGTGGAGCAGGCCAGGGCGCTGGCCGCAGGGCCGGTGGGGCGGCGCATGCCGCTGGCGGGCGGGGTGTGGCTGCAGATCGGCTACGGGGGCGAGATCAGCATCGGTGCCGCCCAGCACAGCGGCCCCCAGCTGGGCCACGCCCCGATCGAGCTGGGCGCTATAGGCGACTACCCGCTGGCCAATGGCTGGCGCATCTGGCTCAGCGCCCAGCCGCTGCCGCCGGGGCCGTGGGCCGTCGCCCTGCGCCGCGCCGACCTCCAGCCGCCGCTGCTGGCCCGCCCGCGCCAGCCCGGCGATCGCATCCGCCCCGCCGGGGGGCGCGGCAGCCGCTCGCTGCAAGACCTGTTCGTGGATGCCAAACTGCCCCGCGCCCTGCGCGACCGCTGGCCGATCATCGCCGATGCCCAGCGCGTGCTCTGGGTGCCCGGCCTGCGTGCCGCCGAGGCCGCCAGCGGCCAGGCCGCCGACCTGTGGATCCAGATCTGCCCCCCAGCCGTATAGAAGGCAGATAGTCGCCAGACTGCCCGCCGAGGCGGCGCAGCGCCCATGCCAAAATCGCGTATCATGGCAGCTCTATACGCTACCGGTGCAATCATTCGGCAGATCGTTGCCAGCAGACGCGCCGCACACAGGAAACAGCAGGAGCAGACATGAAGAACGATATGGCATCCATCCTCATCAACGAGGAGCAGCTGCAGGGCCGCATCCGCGAGCTGGCCAAGCAGATCACCGAGGACTACCGCGAGCTGAACGACCTGTTGCTGGTGGGCGTGCTCAAAGGCAGCGTCATGTTCCTGGTCGATCTGGCCCGCAATATCGAGGTGCCGCTGGCCATGGACTTTATGGCCATCTCAAGCTACGGTGCCAGCACCCAGTCCAGCGGGATCGTGCGCATGCTCAAAGATCTGGACACCGACATCAACGGGCGGCACGTGCTGATCGTCGAGGATATCATCGACAGCGGCCTGACCCTGGCCTACCTGGTCGACCAGCTGCAGCGCCGCAACCCGGCCAGCCTGAAGATCTGCGCGCTGCTGAACAAGCCCGAGCGCCGCGTGTCGGATGTGGCGGTCGACTACCTTGGCTTCGACATACCCAACGAGTTCGCCGTCGGCTATGGGCTCGACTACGCCGAGCACTACCGCAACCTACCGTTCATCGGCGTGCTGAAGGAGGAGGTCTACAAGCGCTAGTAGCCCCTAACAGGGCATCGGTGATGGGCGGGCCGCAGAAAACCGACAAATGGTACAAAAACTGTGATCTTGTTACCTTGTCGCGCCTAGAGCGGTTTGCTATAATACCGTCAATTCGCAACTTCACGCTGGCCCTTATCCCTCTTCTGAAGGAAATAGCCTTTTACATCGAGGATCAGTAGGGTCCGGGAGGAACATACCAACTATGGGTGATAACCGCTGGTTGAAAAATAGCTTCGTCTACCTGATCATCTTGGTAGCTGCGCTCGCGCTGTTTTTCAGCTATTTCAGCAATGGGCAGACGCCCCAGCGCTCCATGGACATCCTTGAGGTGCTCAGCAAAGCAAAAGCTGGCCAGCTCAAGCAGATCGACACCACATCCGGATCGACCGATCTGATCGTCACCGATAGCAGCAGCGAGCGCTACAACTCGCGCATCGAGAGCGGCGACACCATCACATCGCTGCTGCTGCAGTCGGGCGTGCAGCCAGTCACCAGCGGCGAGGCCGCTGGCGCGGGCCAGCTGAAGGTGGTGGTGAACGCGCAGCCCGCATGGGGCAGCCTGCTCAACATCGCGACCATCCTGCTGCCAGTGCTGCTGATGATCGGCTTCTTCGTGTTCTTCATGCGCCAGGCGCAGGGTTCCAACAACCAGGCGCTCTCGTTCGGCAAGAGCCGGGCGCGCATGTTCTCGGGCGACAAGCCCACCGTCACCTTCGCCGATGTTGCGGGCCAGGAAGAGGCCAAGCAGGATCTGACCGAGGTGGTCGAGTTCCTCAAGTACCCCGACAAGTTTGCGGCGCTGGGCGCGCGCATCCCGCGCGGCGTGCTGATGGTTGGCCCTCCCGGAACCGGCAAGACGCTGCTCTCGCGCGCGGTGGCCGGTGAGGCCGGGGTGCCCTTCTTCTCGATCTCCGGCTCGGAGTTCGTCGAGATGTTCGTGGGCGTCGGCGCGAGCCGCGTGCGCGACCTGTTCGACCAGGCCAAGCGCAACGCGCCCTGCATCATCTTCATCGATGAGATCGACGCCGTGGGTCGCCAGCGCGGCGCTGGCCTGGGCGGCTCGCACGACGAGCGCGAGCAGACGCTCAACCAGATCCTGGTCGAGATGGATGGCTTCGACACCAACACCAACGTGATCGTGATCGCCGCCACCAACCGCCCCGACGTGCTCGACCCGGCGCTCATCCGCCCTGGCCGCTTCGACCGCCAGGTGGTGCTGGATGCGCCCGACGTCAAGGGCCGCATCGAGGTGCTCAAGGTGCACACCAAGGGCAAGCCCATGGCCGAGGACGTGAACCTTGAGGCGCTGGCCAAGCTGACCCCGGGCTTCTCGGGCGCCGACCTGGCCAACGTGATCAACGAGGGCGCGATCCTGGCGGCCCGCCGCTCGAAGAAGCGGATCGGCATGTCCGAGCTACAGGATGCGGTCGAGCGCGTGGCGCTGGGCGGCCCCGAGCGACGCAGCCGCGTGATGACCGAGCGCGAGAAGATGCTGGTGGCCTACCACGAGGCCGGTCACGCTGTCGTCTCGGCTGGCATGCCGCGCTCGTTCCCGGTGCAGAAGGTCACGATCGTCCCACGCGGGCGGGCGGGCGGCTACACGCTCTACCTCCCCGAGGAAGAGAGCCTGCGCTACACCACCATCGGCCAGTTCGAGGCCCAGCTGGTCTCGGCGCTGGGCGGGCGCGTGGCCGAAGAGATCGTCTTCGGGCGCGATGACGTGACCACCGGCGCATCCGGCGACATCCAGCAGATCACCCGCATCGCCCGTGGCATGGTCACACGCTACGGCATGAGCGAGAAGCTCGGCCCGATCGCCTTCGGCGAGAAGGAGGAGCTGATCTTCCTGGGCCGTGAGATCAGCGAGCAGCGCAACTATGGCGACGAGGTGGCCCGCGAGATCGACCGCGAGGTGCGCAGGATCGTCGAGCTGGCGCACCAGCGCGCCCACGAGATCCTCAACCGCAACCGCGCGGTGCTGAACGACATGGCCAGCGCCCTGATCGAGACCGAGACGGTCGAGGGCGATCGCCTGCGCGAGCTGTTCTCGCGCGTGCAGGTGCAGGATCTCAGCGGTCAGACACCATCGATCGGCACCGAGACCACCACACTGCCCGCCTAGCAACCGGCAGCAACAGACCGCCTAGCAGAAGCGCGCGCAAGGAACCTTGCGCGCGCTTCTGCATGCGATCGTAAGGCAGCCCAATGCACGGAACCAGCACGCGGTATGCTATAATGGCGGGAGATTAACAAGGTTTTAGGAGGCGTAGTTATGTCCGGCCACTCAAAATGGCATACAATCCGCCGCACCAAAGGTGTTCTCGACCAGAAGCGCGGCCAACTCTTCACCAAACTCGGGCGCGACATCACCATGGCGGCGCGCGAGGGCGGCGGCGACCCCGATATGAACTTCCGGCTGCGCCTAGCGGTCGATAAGGCCCGCGCGGCCAACATGCCGATGGACAACATCCAGCGCGCTATCGACAAGGCCACCGGCAAGGGCAGCGAGTCGGCGCTGGAGGAGATCACCTACGAGGGCTACGCGAACGGCGGCATCGCCATCCTTGTCGAGACAGCCACCGACAACCGCAACCGCACAGCATCCGAGGTGCGCGCCACCTTCACCAAGGCGGGCGGCAACCCCGGCGAGCCTGGCTCGGTCTCGTGGATGTTCGAGCAGAAGGGCCTGATCACGCTCGACTTCGCCGGCAAGAAGTTCGACGCCGACGACGTAATGCTGCAGGCCATCGACGCGGGCGCGGATGATGTCGAGGTCTCCGACGACATCGTCGAGATCTACACCGACTTCAAGCAGCTGGCCGCCGTGCGCCAGGCCCTGATCAGCGCGGGCCTGCCGGTGAGCGAGGCCGAGAAGACCATGCGCGCCAAGACCACCATCCAGCCCGATCTGAAGGATGCCCTGCAGGCCCTGAAGCTGATCGAGCGGATGGAGGATCTCGATGACGTGCAGAAGGTCTACAGCAACCTCGACATCACCGACGAGGTCGCCGAGCAGATGGAGAACAGCTAGGCCTGCACCAGCAGGGCGAAAGGGAGCTGGCGCATGTCCGGCTGCCTTTCGCCCTTTCTTTATTTCACCACCACTATGAGAACTCTTGGCATTGACCCAGGGACCGCGATCATGGGCTGGGGCGTGGTCGACGAGACCAGCGGCAAGCTGGCGCTGGTCGACTTTGGCGCGCTCACTACACCCGCTGGGATGCCCCAGCACGAGCGGCTGGTGCAGCTCTACAGCGGGCTGCAGCAACTGATCGCCACCTACGCCCCGCAGGCATCCGCCGTCGAGGAGCTATTCTTCGGCAAGAATGTCAACACCGCCCTAACGGTGGGGCAGGCGCGCGGCGTGGCCCTGCTGGCGCTCACCCAGGCGGGCATCCCGATCAGCGAGTACAAGCCCATGATCATCAAGCAGGCGCTCACCGGCTACGGCAGCGCCGACAAAAAGCAGATGCAGGAGATGGTGCGGCTGACCCTGGGGCTGGAGAAGATCCCCCGCCCCGACGACGCCGCCGACGCGCTAGCCGTGGCGATCTGCCACGCCTACAGCGCCCCGCTGCAGCGCCGCATCGCCCAGGGCTGACACCAGCCCCCAGAGGAGGAGGAGAGATATGCCCGATACGATTGTTGTGCTCGAAGGCGACCAGACTGGCCAAGAGCTGCTCGAAGAGTCGCTGCGCGTGCTGGCCCCCGAGGTGATCGACCTCACGCTCAATCTCCAGCGCTTCGACCTGAGCCTTGAGAACCGCCGCGCCACCAAAAACGCCGTGGTGTTCGACGCCGCCGACGCCATGAAGCAGGCCGGGCTGGGCCTGAAGGCGGCCACCATCACCCCCGAGATCAAGGGCGACGTGGGCAGCCCCAACGCCATCCTGCGCGAGCGGGTGGATGGCTCGGTGATCGTGCGCACCGGGCGGCGCATCCCCGGCGTGCGCCCGCTGGGCGGCGTCTACGCGCCGATCTCGGTCATCCGCATGGCGGTGGGCGACGCCTACGGCGCGAAGGAGTGGCGCGAGGGCGAGGGGCTGGATGAGGTGGCCTTCCGCACCGAGCGGATCGAGCGCAAGATCTGCCGCGCCGTGTCCGAGTACGCCTTCCTGCACGCCGAGCGGATGGGCGGCAAGGTGTTCGGCGGGCCGAAGTACACCGTCAGCCCGGTGTACGAGGGCATGCTGAAGGAAGAGATGGACGCAGCATCCAAGCGCCACCCGGCGGTGCGCTACGAGCCGCAGCTGATCGACGCCACCTACGCGCTGCTGCTGACCCAGAGCGGCGACGCGCTGGTCATCCCCTCGCTCAACCGCGACGGCGACTGCCTGAGCGACCTGGTGCTGCAGATGTTTGGCTCGATCGCCGGGTCGGAGTCGCTGCTGATCAGCTTCGACGACCAGTTCAAGCCCGCCGTGGTGATGGCCGAGGCCCCGCACGGCACCGCGCCCTCGCTGTTTGGCAAGAATATCGCCAACCCCATGGCCATGATCCTGGCCTGCGCCTCGCTGCTGGGCAGCACGGGCGCGGCCAAGGGCACCCTGGCCGGGCGCGCTATCTCCGAGTCGGTGTTCGAGGCGGTGTACGATGGCGTGCGCACCGCCGACCTGGGCGGCCACGCCACCACCACCGAGTTCACCGACGAGGTCATCCGCCGCGTGCGCACCAAGCTGGCGGTCTGGCCGTCGATCGCCTAGCCCCAAGTCATAGGCAAAACAAAAAGGCTTTACAGCTTGGTAATCCCCAAACTGTAAAGCCTTTTCTTGCGCGTCGCTACGCTAGCTCATCCTCAAAGAATCCATCGCTGGCGATCGGCAGCACCAAGTAGAAGGTCGAGCCTTCGCCCTCGGCGCTGGTGGCCCAGATCCTGCCGCCGTGGCCCTCCACCAGATGCTTGGCGATCGCCAGGCCCAGGCCGGTGCCACCCGCGTTGCGGGTGCGCGCCCGATCGACCTTGTAGAAGCGCTCGAAGATACGCGGCAGATCGCGCTGGGGGATGCCGATGCCGGTGTCGGCCACGCTCACCAGCAGCCAGTCGCCGGGGGCCAGCGGCTGGGGCAGGTGCACCTCGGGGCGGCCCTGCTTGGCCAGCGGCACCTGGCTGCGGCGGCGATCCTCGGGCACCAGCATGCGCTCAAGGCGGCGCTCGATATAGCCCGTGTGCAGCGACTCGCTGCCCAGCGTGATCACCATAGCGCGCACGGTGACGGTGTCGCCCGAGGCGGTGAACTTCACCGCGTTGTGCAGCAGATTCAGCAGCACCTGGCCGATACGCTGGGTGTCGATCATGGCGGGCGGCAGGCGGTCGGGCACAAAGGCGCTCACCCGCACCAGCTTGCGCTCGGCCTGCGGGCGGATGCGGTCGAGCGCGCGCGCCACCACCGGCGCAAGCGAGGCCATCTCCATCTGCAGCTTTACGCGGCCCGACTCGATCTGCGACAGCTCGTGCAGCTCATCGACCAGCTGGGTGACGGCGTCCACCTCCTGCGCGGTCTGCACCAGCATGCGCTGGGCCACCTGGGGCGGCGGCGATGACTGGAGGGTCTCGACCAGCAGCTTGATCGAGGCCAGCGGCGTGCGCAGCTCGTGCGAGACATTGGCCACCATGTCGCGGCGGGCGCGCTCCAGCAGGCTCATCTGGGTCACATCGCGCACCAGCAGGGCCGCGCCGCCATCGTAGGTGTCCTTCAGGGCATTGGCGCGCACCTGCAGCGTGCGCCCGCCGCCGTGCTGGTGCACCACCATCTCGCGCGACTCGTGGTCGCGCATCACCTCGCCCACCAGCGCATCCACCTGGTAGTCGCGCAGCAGCGTGATCAGGCCAGAGCCGATAGCCGACTCGGCGCTGAGGCCGAGCAGATCTTCGGCCTGAGGGTTGAGGTAGCGCACCTGGCGCTCGGCGTCGAGCACGATCAGGCCGGAGTCGAGGGTGGACGCGACCGAGTGGACCAGCGGGGGGATGGCGAGGCGGTCGATCGGCGGCGATGTGCGGCGCGCCCGCAGCTGCCGCCGCAGCCACAGCGCCCAGCCGAACGCCCCGCCGCAGGCGAGCCCCAGGATCACGACCAGAAGTGTCTGCATACGACGGTATGAAGTGGGGTTGCCAAGGCCCCCCACCCAAGGACGAGGCGGCTAGCGCCCCGCCGCGACGGGCACCTCGAAGCGATAGCCGACGCCGCGCACGGTCTGGATGTAGACCGGGCGGCCAGGATCTGGCTCGACCTTCTCGCGCAGCCAGCGGATGTGCACATCCACCGTGCGGCTGTCGCCCAGGAAGTCGTAGCCCCACACGCGCTCAAGCAGGATGTCGCGCGAGAGCGCCATACCGCGGTTGCGCACCAGACATGTGAGCAGGTCGAACTCTTTTTGCGAAAGGTTGATCTCGCCGCTCTCGCGCCAGACGCGCCGCGAGCCGGTGTCGATCTTGATCGCGCCCGCATCAAGCACCTCGCGGTCGCCCACCGGGCTGCGCTCGGTGCGCCGCAGGATGGCGCGCACCCGCGCCAGCAGCTCGCCTAGACTGAAGGGCTTGCCCACGTAGTCGTCGGCCCCCAGCTCCAGCCCGGCGATGCGGTCGACCTCATCCTGGCGCGCGGTCAGCATCAGGATGGGGATGCTGCTCTCCTTGCGGAGGATGCGGCAGACCGAGAAGCCATCCAGGCGCGGCAGCATGATGTCGAGGATGACCATGTCGGGCTGATCGCGGCGGGCGTACTCTAGCCCCACCACGCCATCCATGGCCAGCAGCACCGTGTAGCCCTCGCGCTCAAGATTGTAGCGCAGGGTCTCGGAAAGGGTCGGATCGTCTTCTACAAGGAGGATAGTTGACATACATTCCAAACAGAGAAGGAAAAAGCAGGGCTAGGGCGCAGATCAACTACGCCCTAGCCAGCAACTTTACTCTTCTGGTATCGCCCGACCAACGCCATCGCTGGCGGCGCAGATATAGATGTTCGCCTGCTTGCCAGTGCGCTCAAGGTAAGATGCCTTGAGCTGCTCCTGGAAGGCCTCGACGGCGCTGTTTTCCACCAGGCTCACGGTGCAGCCGCCGAAGCCGCCGCCCGTCATGCGCGAGCCGTAGCAGCCGGGGAGGGCCTGCCCGATCTCCACCAGCACATCGATCTCGGGCGCGCTAATCTCGTAGTCGTCGCGCATGCTGGTGTGCGAGGCGTTCATCAGCTGGCCGAAGCGTGTGTAGTCGCCCTGCTCCAGGGCATCAACGCTGGCCAGCACGCGCTCGTTCTCGCTGCACACGTGGCGGGCGCGCCGCAGCACCACGGCATCCAGCAGGTGGCCGTGGGCCTCTAGGTCGGCCAGGGTCACGTCGCGCAGGGCGGTGATGTGGGGCAGCACGCCCTTGAGCACATGCACGGCCTGCTCGCACTGGGCGCGGCGCACGTTGTACTCGGATGTGCCCAGCTCGTGGCGCACGCCGCTGTCGCAGATCACCACCTTGGCGTCGTGGGGCAGCGGCACGGCGCGGGCGGTCAGGTTGCGGCAGTCGATCATCAGCGCGTGATCTGCGCGGCCCAGCGCCGAGATGAACTGATCCATGATGCCGCACTTCACGCCCACGAAGGTGTTTTCCGCACCCTGGGCCAGCAGGGCCAGCTCCTCGCCGAGGATGTTCAGCCGGTTCAGCACCTGGAAGGTGTAACCCACCGAGACCTCCAGCGCAGCCGAGGACGAGAGGCCAGCGCCGCGCGGCACGTCGCTGAGGAACACCATATTTGCGCCGGTGAGCGTGTGGCCAGCGGCCAGCAGGCCCTTCACCACGCCGCGCACATAGTTGCTCCAGCCATACTGCTGGCTGCGCTCGATCGGCGCGTCTAGGTCGAAGATATCGGTCTCGTTCACATCCAGGGCCGTCACATGGATGTATCGGTCATCGCGGGGCCGAGCGGCGACGTAGGTCGCGCGGTCGATCGCAACGGGGAAGACAAAGCCGTCGTTATAGTCGGTATGTTCGCCGATGAGGTTGACGCGCCCCGGTGCGCGGATCATCAGGCGGGGATGCACCCCATAGTGCTGGGCAAATGCATCACGGATCTCGGTGATATCGAGCATCACATTGCTCCTTGGTGGCCAATCAGACGCTGGCCATTATAGCATACGCCTTATGGTACACTATCGCCATGACACGCTCTCGACTTTGGCTTTTTGCGCTTGTTGCTGCCGCCGCGCTGCTGTGGTGGGCTGGCCCCGCCGCCCGCTTGGCCGTGGTGTGCGGGCTGCTGCTATTTGCTCCGGGGTTTGTGATCGCGCGGCTGCTGCCCGGCCCCGATCTCGATGGTCCGTTCGTCGGCCCGGCGGTCTGGCTGGGCCTCAGCATCAGCGTGGTGGCGCTGCTCTACGAGGCGGCCACCTTCACCGGACTGGCGCTGGCCGCGCCGGTGCTGGCCGCGCTGGCGCTGGGCTGCGCGCTGGGTGCGGCGGCGCTGCTGTGGCGCGGCATGCCCGGCGAGCCGCGCTGGCCGCAGCTGGCGGGCCACCACTACGCGCTGGGCGCGGCGCTGCTGGCCACCATGGGCCTGCGGCTCTACCAGATCCGCACGCTTGCGCTGCCATCCTGGGTCGACTCGGTGCACCACGCGCTGCTCATCCGCGTGGCGATCGAGCGCGGCCAGGCCCCCATCGACCTGACACCCTACATGCCGATCACCGAGCTGCCCTACCACTGGGGCTACCACGTGCTGGCCGCCGCCAGCGCCCAGCTCGCGGGGGTCAGCGTGCCACAGGTGATGCTGTGGCAGGGGCAGGCGCTCAACACGCTGCACGTGCTGGCCGTGGCCGCGCTGGCGGCGGCGCTGTGGCGCAGGCCGTGGGCGGGCGTGGCGGCGGGCGTGGTGGTGGGCTGTATATCGTTCATGCCCGCATTTTATGTCAGCTGGGGCCGCTACACCCAGCTCACCGGGCTGCTGCTGCTGCCGCCGCTGGCCATCTGCTGGCGGGCACTGCTGCAGACGGGGCGGCTGCGCCACGCCGTCGCCTCGGCGCTGCTGCTGGCCGGTCTGAACCTGGTGCACTTTCGCATCCTGGTGTTCGCGCTACCGCTACTTGCGATCATCGCGGCTATCGAGCTGGCGGGCATGCCGCTAGCGCCCCGCGCGGCGCTGGCGGCGCTGGTACGCGCGGCAGGCGTGGCCCTAGCGGCCCTGGTGCTGACCGCGCCCTGGCTGTGGCTGCTGGCCCGCAGGCAGCTGAGCACGGTGATCGCCCAGCCCGAGGCGTTCTTCTCCGCCGATGCCTCGGGGGGGATCAACGCCGGGCTGATGTGGGCCGGGCAGAACCGGCTGCTGGTGGCGCTGGCGCTGCTGGGCGCGCTGTGGGGCATCGCCACGCGCAGGCAGGCCGCACTGGCTGTGGTGCTCTGGGTGGCGGCGCTGGTGCTGATGGCCAACCCACAGCTGCTGGTCTCCATCCTGCCAGTGGCGGGCATACCGCTGCTGCTGCTGGGCATCCAGCAGCGCCGCGCGGCGCTGGCCCTGGCGGGCGGGGCGCTGCTGCTGTGCAACCCGTGGCTGCTGCGCCTGCCCTCGTCGTGGCTGATCACCAACGATGTGGTGGTGATCAGTCTGTTCTTGCCCATCGGCCTGTGCGTGGGCCTGCTGTGCGATGGCCTGCCCGCCGCGCTGGCGCGGCTGCCCCGCGCGCGCTACGCCCCGCAGGCGGCGGGCCTGGCCCTGCTGGCGCTGGCGATCTGGGGCGCGTGGGGCCAGCGCGATATCATCAACCCCACCACGGTGCTGGCCACACAGGAGGATGTGGACGCGATCGCGTGGGTCGGCCAGCACACGCCGCCCGACGCGCGCTTCCTGATCGATGCGGTGCCCTGGCTGGGCATCGCACAGCGCGGGGTAGATGGCGGCTGGTGGCTGCTGCCGCTGGCCGGGCGCTGGGTCAGCACGCCGCCCGTGCTGTTCACCTACGGCCCCCAGTCCGAGGTTGATCGGGCGATCACCCACAGCCGCGCGCTGGCGGCGCTGGCCTATCAAGACCGTGCGTCCGCCGAGGCGCTGCTGGACCAGGAGCAGATCGACTACATCTACCTGACCCCGCAGAGCCAGAATCTCACCCGGGCATTTTCGAACAGAAAATCGCTTGCCGTGGTGTACCAGAACGCCAAGGTCACAATCCTTGCCGTCGGCCCGAACCCGTGATATGATCGGCCCGCAAAACAGAGTAGATAGTCACAGATCATGACCTCAGATACGCCCCAGATCAGCGAGCGCGAGCGCGAGATTCTGCGCCTGGTGGCCACCGGCGCGACCAACCAGCAGATCGCGCAGACGCTCAATATCAGCATAAATACGGTCAAGGTGCATCTTCGCAATATCTTTGCGAAGATCGGCGCGGCCTCGCGCACCGAGGCTACCGTGTACGCCATGCGCATGGGCCTGTTCGAAATGCCGCCTGGCCAGAGCGCACCTGCCGACCAGAGCACACCTGCTAGCCAGCCCGAGCCTGCCACACCCGAGCCGATAGTGGTTGCGACGGCAGATCCAGCGCCTATCGATGCCCAGCCGCAGTACGAGGCGCTACCAGTAGCGAACGCCGAGCCTGCGGTTCCCTCCCCAGCACCAGCATTTCGCCGCTGGATCTGGCCTACGCTTGGGTTCGCTGGCATCCTGGTCATCGTCGCTATCGCGAGGCTGTTTGCACCGCAGATCGGCACGCCGCCTCAGCCTACGCCACAGGGCAATACGCTCAACGCCAGCCAGAGCTGGAGCGATATTGCGCCCATGCCGCAGGGCCACGCTGCATTTGGCCTAGCCGCCTACGAGAGCAATGGGAAGCAGTACCTCTACGCGATCGCCGGCATGATCGGCAGCAGCATCGATAGCGGCATGCAGCGCTACGACATTCAAAGTAATACCTGGAGCAGCCTCGCACCCAAGCCAACTGCGGTGGGCGATATTCACGCCGCAGTGCTGGGCAAGCGGATCTATGTGCCAGGCGGCAAGCTTGCTTCGGGGCAGCCGACGGCCACCCTTGAGGCATACGACCAGCAGGACAACCGCTGGATCACGCTAAGCGACATGCCCGCTCCCCGCAGCGGCTATGCGCTGGCCGCATTTGAGGGCAAGCTCTATCTCTTCGGCGGATGGGATGGCAGCCGCTACTGCGACGAGGTGTTCAGCTATACGCCCGACACCGACAGCTGGCAGCAGCTCACCGCCATGCCCACCGCACGCGCCTTCGCCGCCACCGTTCTCGTTGGGCAAGACATCTATGTGGTCGGCGGCGAAAATGAGCAGGGTAGCCTGACATCTAACGAGCGCTACACCCCAGCCGATGACACCTCGGGCACGCCATGGAAAAGCCTTGGCCCCATGCCTATGGCGGCCAGCCATATCGCCGCCGCCAGCACCATCGCGAACGAACGGCAGATCTACACATTCGCGGCAGAGCTCGGCAAAAAGCATATGATCTACCATGTGGCAAAAGATGCGTGGGAAACGGTCGCAATGCCCCAGCCGCTGCCAGTAGATATGCGAATTGCGCTTGTGAATAACAAGATCTACATTATTGGCGGCCAGCTTGATGGAAAAGCAATAACCCAGGGCTTTATCTACCAGCCCGTCTTTGTGATCTTGCTTCCGCAGATCAATCAGTCGGATTCAAGGTAATATCGCCCATACAAACAGCCAGCAGGGGTACAGGCCCGCCCATGACAGCCGCCGCAAACCACGCCCAAACACACCGGCTTATCGTCGCCACGCTCAACTGGAATCGACCCGACGACACCATCGCCTGCCTTCAATCGGCGGCGCGGCTCACCTACCCTGCCGCCGAGCTCGTGGTGGTGGACAACCACAGCAGCGACGACTCGGTCGAGCGCATCCAGGCCGCTGTGCCCCAGGCCACCATCCTGCGCAACGACCGCAACGCCGGGTTCGCTGGCGGCTGCAACATGGCGCTGCGCTACGCGCTTGGGCGTGGGGCCGACTACATCCTGCTAATCAACAACGATACGATCCTCGACCCTGCCATGATCGACCGCATGCTGGCCCACGCCGCGCCAGATGTGGGCATGCTCGTGCCCGCAATCTTCTACATGGCCAGCCCCAGCCTGCCATGGTCGATCGGCGGCATGCGCCACCCGATCACGCTGGAGAAGACCGGCGACTCGGCGCGGCACTTTGGCCAGATCGCCCACGCTGACGCGGTCGAGCGCGACTACGCGGTGGGCTGCGCCATGCTGTTCCAGCGCGCTGCGCTGGAGCGGGCGGGCATGTTCGACGAGCGCTTCTTTATGTACTACGAAGATATGGATCTGAGCCTGCGCTTCCGCCAGGCGGGCTACCGCATCCTGCTGGTGCCCGCCGCGAAAATGTGGCACAAGGTCTCGGCCAGCAGCGGCGGCAGCAACTCGCCGGGCGAGCGCTACTGGATGGCCCGCAGCAGTGTAATCTTCTTCCGCAAGCACGCACGCGGGCTGCGCTGGCTGGCCATCGTGCCCTTCCGCGCGCTCTCGGCGCTGCGCACCACGCTGCGCCTGCTGCGGGCCAACAACGCCGCCGCCGCGCGGGCCTACTGGCGCGGGCTGCGCGATGGAATACAGGAAACTCCATGCACATAGCCATGCTCGTATTCAACCAGCCCGGCAAAGGCACCTACTGGCGGGCTTACTACCTCGCGCGCGAGCTATGCCAGCGCGGGATGCGTGTTACCATCATCAGCACCGCCCCCACCGAGCGCTGGCGCTTCCGCACCCGCTTCGAGCAGGGCGGGCGGCTGGCTCTCGTCGAGGCCCCCGACATGCTGCCGGGCAGCATGCGCTCGGGCTGGGATGTGTGGGCCAGCATCGCCCGCACGGTCTGGATGCACATGGGCCAGTTCGACCTCATCCACGCCTTCGAGTGCCGCCCCTCGGTGATCGCGCCCGCCCTGCACCACCAGTTCTGGCGGCGCATCCCGCTGGTGATCGACTGGTGCGACTGGTTCGGGCGCGGCGGCTCGGTGGAAGAGCGCCCCGACGGCATCCAGAAGACCCTACTGCGCCCCGCCGAGACCTTCTTCGAGCAGCGATTCCGCACCTGGGCCGACGCCACCACGGTGATCAGCCCATTCCTGGGCCAGAAGGCCCAGGCCCTGGGCGTACCCACCGAGCAGATCGCCCTGGTACCCAACGGCTGCGACACCGATGGCTGGGATCTGGCCGAGCCGCAGGCCGAGCGCGCCGCACTGGGGCTGCCCGCCGAGGCCCCACTGGTGGGCTACGTGGGCGCAATCTTCCGCCGCGACGCCGACCTGATGGCCCAGGCCTTCGACGCCATCCGCCAGCGGCGGCCCGACGCGCGGCTGCTGGTGCTGGGCTACTGCAACGTGGCCATCGAGCAGCTGGTGCAGCACCCCGAGGCGGTCATCCGCACCGGCGGGCTGGATGAGCCGACCCTGCGGCGCTACCTGCGCGCCTGCACCCTCGGCTGGGTGCCGCTCTGCGACTCGGGGGCCAACCGCGGGCGCTGGCCGCTGAAGATCAGCACCTACATGGCGGCGGGCATCCCCTTTCTCACCACTAGCATCGGCGACCTCGGCGCATTCGCCCAGCGCTACCCCGCCGGGCTGGCCGTGGCCCCCGCTCCCCAGGCCCTGGCTGACGCCGCCCTCGGCCTGATCGACAGCCCGGCCCAGGCCGCCGCGATGGGCCAGCTGGGCCGCAGCCTGGCCGAGGGCGAGCTTAGTTGGGCAAGTGTTGCTAATACTGTATATGGTGTATATAATAAATTAGAATCAGCAAAAATCCAGCGCACCAAACAGAACAAGGTATAATATCTCATCTTTGCCATACATGGATTAGGAGCTAATCATACATGGAACCGTTGCTTGAGGCAATACACTGTCCCCTTTGTGATCATGACAAAACACAAATTCTGGTAGAAAGCCCCGATCTTTTGCTGGCGCATCCCGACGAGCATGTGTTCCGGCTGGTCACATGCCAGCACTGCGGCCACATCTACCAGAACCCACGCCCCACCATCGAATCTATCGGCCGCTACTACCCGCCCGACTACGCCCCTTTCCAAAAGGCCATCGATGACGAGCCAAGCCCGTGGGTGCGCTTCAACCGCAGGCGCTGGCAGCATAAGATCTGCAGCGCCGTACACACTTATGCAGGGAAGCCGGGCAGGATCCTCGATATCGGCTGCGCCACCGGACTCTTCTTGGATGGCATGAAATCGCTCGGCTGGGAAACCGTAGGCGTCGAGCCATCCGATGTGGCGGCCCAGTACGCCCGCACCCGCATGGGGCTCAATGTCTTCCACGGCACGCTCGAGAGCGCGGCATTCCCTGACAGCAGCTTCGATGTCGTCACGCTCTGGGATGTGTTCGAGCACCTGCACGACCCGATCGCGACGCTTGCCGAGATCCGGCGCATCCTGCGGCCCGACGGAAGGCTTGTCATCAGCATCCCCAACCCCGATAGCTTTGAGGCCCACTTCTTCAAGCAGCACTGGCTCGGCTGGGATCTGCCCCGCCATCTCAACCTCTTCCGACCACTGCACCTTGAAACGAGGCTACGCTCGCTCGGCATAGCCGTCGAGCACAAGCGCTCGTTTATCTACGGCTACGCGCTTTTTGCCATGAGCCTGCGACAGAAGCTTCGCGGCAACCCGCTTGCCAAAATGGCCGACCTGCTGCTGCTGGCTCCCACCACCCGCGCGCTGGCTATGCTCTACTACGATGGCCCAGCAAACTGGTATAATCTGAGTTCGACGATCGTCCTCTTTAGCAGAAAACAGAGCTAGCCCCTATGAATACAGACCCGACGCCATACAACGTACGCTTCGAGATCGAGCTATACCCGCCCGAGGTCGACTGGACTCGTATCGCCTACGATGCGATCTACGAAGATCGCGGCATCCGCCACCTCGACTCCTTCTACTCTTGGAACATCAGCCTGCTCAAGCCCACCGCAGGCAAATCGCTGCTGGATGTGGCCTGCGGCGAGGGCGTGCTGCCCAACCTCGCCCGCCGCACCTTTGGGCTAGAAGCGTACGGCACCGACATATCGCTCGCCGCCACCCGGATCGGTGCCGACGAGGGCAAGCGAACGTTCAGCGTTGCCGTGGGCGAGAAGCTGCCCTTTGCCAGCAAATCCTTTGATTATGTCACATGCATCGGCAGCCTTGAGCACTTCCTCGATGTTGAGGCAGGCATGCGCGAGATGTCGCGCGTGCTGAAGGATGACGGGGTGGCCTGCATCCTGGTGCCCAACACCTACAGCCTGCTCAACAACATCTACAAGGCCTGGAAGACCGGCATGAGCACGGTAGACACCCAGCCGCTGCAGCGCTACGCATCGCGCGGCGAGTGGGCAATGCTGCTTGAGCGCAACGACTTCGAGATTGTGGGTACCACCAAGTACGATCGCGAGCGCCCGCTCTCGCTGAACGACGCGATCTGGTACACCCAGCACTGGCGCGAGCTGGTCAAGCTGGCGCTCACGCCCTTCATCCCGATCAACCTAGCGAACTCGATTGTCTATCTCTGCAAGCCGAAACGAGCATAGCCTATGCGCTTCCCAGGTTGGATAGCCCGAAGATGGAGCAGCAGAAATGTGCTCAAAGCATCGCTCGGGCTTCTTTCTGTCACAGCGCTCACCAGCTTTGCGCTCTATATCTTCTTGTATAAAAACGCAAAGACGATCAATATACAGGATATCATCGGCCACCTAGGGTTTACCACCTTCGCGATCACCAGTGCGATCTACGCCCTCGCCATGGTCTTCTCGGTAATCGTGTGGGGGTGGATGATGGGCACAGTCGGCCACAACTGGCAGTGGTGGGAACACGCGAAGATCTACTTCATCACCACCTTCACGCGCCGCCTGCCAGGGGCGATCTGGTACATGATCGGCCGCGTTATGATGTACGAGCGGCTGGGCGTACCCCGTACGCAAACCATCATCGTCGGCGGGATCGAGGCTGGGGTGCTGATCGCCAGCGGCCTAGTGGTGGCGCTGCTCGCATGGCCCACCAGCCTCTTGGGCCAGGCGCTCTCGCCTGGCTGGTTTATCGCTGGCGCGATCGGCTGTGTTATTGTGCTGAACCCCCAGGTGCTCGGCGCGATCATCCGCAAGGTCAGCCGCCAGCCCGACATCCAGGTCTCCTACCCCCAGCTGCTGGGCTGGATGCTCATCCACAGCCTCACTTGGGCATGCAACGGCAGTATCCTGTTTGCGCTTGCCAACAGCATCCACCCCCTACAGCCGAGCCAGCTGCCCGCCGTCATCGGGATCGGCGCAGCCACCGGCGTGATGTCCTTCTTACTTTCCATCGTGCCATTCGGCCTCGGCATCCAAGAGATCACCATCACGGTCCTCCTCACCCCCATCATTGGCGAGGCCGATGCCCTAATCGTAGCGCTGCTGGCCCGGGCGGTGCTCACCTTCAACGAGCTTCTCTGGGCGATCATTGGGGGGGTGTGGAATATCCAGGAGCTCTACGAAAGTATTAGGAAGGCAAGAATTTCGCTCTCTGAAGCCAAAAAACCAAAAGAAGTAGAGGCCATCGAGGTAGTACCACCAGCAAAATAATCCCTACGGGTTATTGCGCCAGCACCCACCAACCTTCATACTGTATCCGTAGAAACCGTCTTCGGTCTTACCCTTTCTAAGGAGACTTGAATGAAGCTCGCGAACACCGTAGCGCTTGCAGCTGTTGCGGCAAGCTCCCTGGCGATGGTTGGTGCCAGCCCCGTGCAGGCGGCTGCCAGCCACACCTACTCCACTGGCTTCCAGATCCAGAACCTGAGCAGCACCACTGCCAACGTTACCATGTCGTTCTACGCCCAGGGCAGCTCGTCCTCGACGCCTTCGGCGACGTTCTCGACGACTGTTCCCGGCAGCCAGTCGGTCAACTACTCGACCCTGCCCGACGCGGTGTCCGCTGGCTTCACCGGTGGCGCTGTGATCTCCTCGGATCAGAAGGTCGCCGCGACCGTCAACATCGTCGTCGATGGCGATGTCTACTTCGGCGACGCCTACACGGGCGTCAGCGCTGGCTCGACCTCGGTCACCCTGCCGCTGCTGTTCCGCGAGTCCTACGGGTTCAACACGTTCTTCAACGTGCAGAACACCGACACTGCGGCTGCTGCGGTCACTGTCACCTACTCCAACGGCGCAACCGAGACGGCCACCGTCCAGCCTGGCGCGACGGCCCGCTTCGATCAGTCGGCCAACGCTAGCCTGCCGCTCAGTGGCCAGGCTGGGTTCACCGGCTCGGCGGTCGTCACCGCCGACAAGAATGTGGCCGTCACCGTTGCCCAGGTGGACACCAGCACGCTGGCCAACTACAACGGCTTCGGCGACACCAGCAACCTGACCCCGGTCTTCCCGCTGATCAACTCGAACAACTCGGGCTACGTCACGGGTATTCCGATCACCAACGTCGGCAACGCGTCGACCGATGTGACCGTGACCTACACGCCTGGTAGCCAGGCAACCTACCCGAAGAACCCGGTCAAGAGCTGCACCGAGACCCAGACCATCGCTGCTGGCGATACCAAGTACTTCGCGCTGTACTCGCAGGGCCCCTCGACGGCTGAGACCGTGACCAGCGACTGCACCAAGGGTGCCTACTTCGTCGGCTCGGGCGAGGTCACCATCAACACGACCTCGCAGCCGCTGGTGGCTCTGGTCAGCCAGCTGAACTCGGCAGGCAAGAAGTCGGGTATCTACTCGGCGTTCAATGCCGCAACGGCCACCTCGACGGTGCTCTTCCCGATCATCAACGACCGCTTCTACGGCTACAACACTGGCTTCACGATCGTGAACGTTGGTACCGGCACCGTGAACGTGGTCTGCAGCTACGCTGGCTCCAGCTACCAGGACACCGCCACCCTCGGGCCGGATGGTGTGATGGGTACCCTGCAGACCAACAAGCTGGCTGACAAGACCAACACCTCGGGCACCTGCGTTGCCACCGCCACCGATGGCAGCACACCCAAGATCGTCGGCGTCATCAACCAGCTGTCGGTTAGCGCCGCCAAGGATGCGCTGTTCGTCTCCGGCGGCATCAACAACTAGGTCGTCTTTATAGCCAACCCCAACCTGGCTATGCAAGAAAGGGCAGCACCTATGCTGCCCTTTCTTGCGGTATGGAGGAAATATGCGTCATATGGTTATGGCCGCGCTACTGGCAACGTCCCTCTTGATCTCTAGCTGCACCACTGCACAAAATCCAGCCAGTCCTCAGCCAAACACAACAGCCGCCGCATCTGTAAATGTCAACCAGGCTCCCTCAGATAATCAGGCTGGAAATATCTCGGGAAAGCTCATTTATATAAAAGAAGATGGATCTCGTATTCCTTTCAATAACGCAGATCTATATCTTGGCGAGTTGATCGGTAACGAGCAGAATCCGCAGGCTATGGCCAGCATGTCACGTGAAAATTCGCCAAAAACTAATACCGATGCCAATGGTAACTTCATCTTCCAAAATGTGAAACCAGGCAACTACACACTCTGGATCGATACCCCTCGTGGCGCAATCATGCTGAACGCGCCCACCGATGGAAAGAACTTTATATTTCAGTCAACGGCGGGAAAAGTCACCAATCTCGGTGATCTGCCCTATAATCTGCCATTTCCCCCTCAATAGAAAAAAGCCCGAGTATCAAATATTGATACTCGGGCCTTTTCCATCTCCTCAGCGCTCACCTACCCCACTGGCAGCCCCGCAATTACCTCTACCAACTTCGCCCACGAAAACCGATCGCCCTGCTGATGCTGGACAAACTCGGTCAGGCGCACGCCACAGCCATCTTGGAAGAAATCCTCAATAGCCTGAGCGAGCTGCACCTCATCCTGCGGTGGCACGATCAGGCCATTCACCCCGTGCTCCACCACCTCGTGCAGGCCACCCACGCGCGTGGTGATCACCGGCTTGCCAAAGCCAAAGGCCAGCTGCACCACGCCGCTCTGCGTGGCCGAGACATACGGCAGCACCACCACATCGCATAGGTCGAAATAGGGGCGGATCTCCTCGTTGGGGATGTAGCTATTGATGAAGGTGATCGCGCCCTCGATCCCAAACTCACGGGCGTAGCGCACGTAGAAATCTGGGTCGGTCCAGAATTCACCCACCACCACCAGGTGCACATGGCGCTGCTTGAGCACCAGCGGCATCGCCTGGATCAGGTACTCCAGCCCTTTGTAGGGCCGCACAAACCCAAAGAACAGCAGGATGGGCAGTTCGGGATCGATACCATAATGTTTGCGCAGCTCAGCCGGCGTGGTCGAGCCAGCCGAGGTTGCCAGCTCGGCGTAGGTTGGGTGGTACATCTTCACCACATGAGCATCGGGCAACAGCGCCTGAAGCTGGTAGCGATCGGACTCGCTGTGCACGATAAAGGTGTCGCCCTGGCGAAGAACCGCAGTCGCAAGGCGGCGGTCGAGAATACCACCGCCGTCATGCGGCACCACATTATGGCAAATGTAGACAATGTGCGTTTTTGTATGCCGCTTCAGCCAGCGCGAGATCGCCGTCAGGCATGGCGTCCAGTAGGGTACCCACCACTGAAGAATGATCACATCAGGGGCATCAGCCCTGATCCGATTGCAGAGCCGCCACCACGTGATCGGGTTCATTGGGTCGAGCAGGTACTCGCACTCGATCTGCAGCGGCGCGAGGCTGGGGTCTTTGTCGGTACGCCCAGGGAAGAGGATACGCGGGTACTGGCGCGTAAACGAGTAGAGCCGCGTCCAGTGCCCGGCCTCGCGCAGATGCCTCACCAACAGCGTTGTATAGTGTGCGATGCCCCCTCGATAGGGGTAGGTTGGGCCAACCACACAGATGCGCACTAGATCTCATCCTCGGGCAGGGCGGTATCTGCCTTCCAAACTAGATAGTCGCCAATCGCCATATAGTCCAGACCACAGTTCTGGAATGTCCAGATCGCATCCGCCGGAGACGAGACGATCGGCTGCGAGTCGATGTTAAAGCTGGTGTTCATCACCGCGGGCACACCGCTCAGCTCGTAGAAGGCATTGATCATGCCCCAGTAGCGCGGCTGGATCTCGCGCGAGACCGTCTGCGGGCGGCACGAGTTGTCCACATGGATGGCGCTGGCCATGCTGACGCACTTCTCGGGCTTGGTCTGGAAGGCCATGATCATGAAGGGCGAGGAGGCCGCATCCACAATATACTCTTCCGCATGCTCCTCAAGGATCGAGGGGGCAAACGGACGCCAAGGCTCACGCCGCTTCACCTTGATGTTCACAGTATCTTTCATCTCGGCAATTGAGGGGTTGGCCAAGATGCTGCGCGCCCCGAGCGCGCGCGGGCCTACCTCGGCGCGGCCCTGGAACCAGCCCACGATCTTGCCGTGGTGGAGCGCCCGCGCGGTATCTTTAGCGATATCATCCGACTTGCGGTAGGTGCGGATGCCCGCCAGCTGCAGCGCCTGCTCGATCTCGTCATTGCCAAACTCTGGCCCCCAGAACGCGTGGCGCATGTGGAAGGTCGGGCGTGTGCCGGTCAGCTTGATATGGGCAGCCAGCGCCGCGCCCAGAGCGGTACCCGCATCGTGCGCAGCAGGCTGGATGAAGATCTCGTCCACGTAGGGCGAGCGCAGCAGCGCCCCGTTCATCGAGCAGTTGAGCGCGACGCCACCCGCAAGACACAGCCGCCGCGATCCGCTGCGACGGTGCATATACGCCACCATCTGTAGCGCCGCCCGCTCAAGGTCGTGCTGGAGCGTGGCCGCCAGATCCTTGTGGTACTGCGTCAGCGGCTCGTCAGGCTTGCGCTGCGGGACATTGGCCAGAAAGCGCAGCTTCTCGGCCTTGATGATCTTTGGTAGCTCGCCCGACCAGTCGATAAACGGTAGGCCATCGGGATAGGGTGTGCCATAGGGCGCAAGGCCCATGGTCTTGCCCTCACCGCTATGCCGCTTGAAGCCGATCTTCCCCGTGATCTGCTCGTAGAGCACGCCCCAGCTATTGTAGTTGGAAAGGCGCTCGTAGACCTGCATCGAGGTGCCCTCGGCATAGCCCAAGAAGCCCGACTCGGAGCCGCCCGTCGCATCGAATGTCATGAAGTTCGTGCTCTCAAAGCCGCTGGCAAACACCGCGCTGGAAGCGTGGGCCACATGGTGGCTCACATACATAATTTTCTTACCGACATCCCGGCCCGGAATATGCCGTGCGTGCCAGGGTGTCTTGAAGGCCCAGCGGAGCGCGCCATGCCAGCCATTCCAGACACCAGTGCGGGTCAGGTGGCCATAGGCCACACCCAACGCGCGGCCAAACCCGGCAGCCACCACATCCACATCATCCATGGTGATACCAGCGGCCTTGAGCACATATTCTGTTGCCAGCACAGGTGGCATGAGCGGCGCATGCTTGATACGGTTGAGGCGCTCCTCCTCCACCATCGCTATCAACTCGCCATCTTTCACAATACATGCAGCCGTATTCCAAGATATAGGGTGACTTACGCCAAGTATAATCATCATTACCTCACTATAGGGACAGAAAAAACGTAGCTAGCATAGAGCGAAACATTCAAGCAGAATATTCAACAAGCACCATTATAGGGTTATAGCATTCAGTCCGATGCGATCTTTCCGATGCGATCTTTTCCGATAACATCTCAGCTATCGTATCCTCCAGATAGTCACGCCGCCCTTGGCGTAGACCTTCTCGTACAGGTCGGGTAGGCCATCCACCACATCAGGGCGGATGTATTCGGCCCCGCCCGGCGAGGTGTTGCCTGGCCCATCGTAGAGATAGCTGAACCCCGCACGCTTCAGCGCCTGCACGGCCTCGGGCTGCTCAAGGCTGTGGGCCATGATTGTCTCGTTGACGCCCTGCACCCAAAATTGGAAATCGGGCCGCTCGCCCGCCTCGGTGCCGTAGGGCGCGGGCTGGACATTGGTGGTGCGGCCAGCCAGGAACGTGATCCACCAGCCGCCATCCGAGCCAGTGTACACGCCGCCGCCGTAGGATGGAAAGCTATTGACAAAGATCTGCGCGTCCGCCGGGATCTCCTGGCGGATCCAGTCCATCGCCTGCATATCGGCGGGGAAGACCAGCTGATTCTGCGGTGCCAGGATCTGCTGCTGCCAGGGCAAGCCCCAGCCGATCAGCGCCACGCCCAGCAGCGCGGGCAGGCCCGCCCGCAGCAGCGGCGCACGCACCCGCAGCAGGCCCAGCGCCAGCTCGGCCCCGTAGGCCAGCGCCGCGCCCGCCAGCGGCATCAGAAACAGATACAGCCCGATCAGCACCGTGAAGCTGGTGATCAGGCCGGTGCCGGGCAGGTGCAGCAGGTAGGGGTTGGCCGCCAGCCATGTGAGCACCAGCCACCCGGCCAGCAGCAGCGCGCGCCACTGCCGCCGCCAGAGGCACAGCCCCAGGCCCGCCGCCGCCAGCGCCGCCAGCCACGGCGCCAGGTACAGCCCAAAGGCGTCGCCCACACCAGCGTCGGCGCTGACCGCCGTCGAGAGATAGTAGCCGCCGATCCGCAGCAGCGCGCCCTCGCGCAGGCGGATGAGCCACGGCAGCGTGGCCAGCACCACAGCCGCGCAGGCCGCCGCTCCAGCCCACACCAGCGGCAGCAGCCGCGCCAGCCAGGCCCGCCAGGTGTAGCCCGCGCCGCGCTCGTGTAGCCAAGCCGCGCTCAGCGCATAGCACACATATAGCGGCACAAAGCACACCGCGAACACCGCGATCCGGTAGTGTGTGACCACAATGCCTGCAGTTGTGAGCGCCGCCAGGGCCACCAGCCGCACCCGCTGGCCCCAGCCCAGCTGCGGCTGGTCAAGCGTCGCATCCACCAGCCACATCCACGCCACCATGATCGCCACCAGCTCGGTCTGCCCGCCCAGCTGGGTGTAGCGGCCCCAGTTCACATAGTAGGCGGGCATGGTGCTCACAAAGACGGTCAGCAGCGCGCCGAACAGCGCCGCGCCCTCGTGGCGCAGCAGCCGCCGCGTCAGCAGGTAGACCATGGGCGCGGCCAGAGCGCTCTCGACCTGGCCCACCGCGATCACGCTGGCGGTGGCGGGGATGCCGCCCAGCATGGACAGGAAGGCCGCCAGGCTATGGAAGCCGTAGTGGTAGGTGAAGGTTTTTAGCGGCGCGTAGGGCTGCCACGAGGAAAACAGGCCGCCGTGATCGATCAGCAGCTGCGTGATGATGGTATGGTGGTACGAGTCGCCAAACATCGCCACCGGCAGGTCGCGGCTCACATACAGCCGCAGCAGCAGCGCCAGCGCGGTGATGCCCAGCAGCGCCACGTGTGAGGGCGAGAGCGCAAGGCCAGCCCGCGCGTGCCCGCGCCGCCGCCACCAGCCCCAGGCCACCACCCCAGCGCAGAGCGCCAGCAGCGCCCATGCCAGCGCCGCACCCCAGCGCAGCCCCACCAAGCTCGACCCGAGCAGCAGCAGCGGGATAGCCGAGCAGCTCACCCCGACGGCCAGCACCCAGCGCTCGGCGGGGGCCAGCGGGCCAAACCACAGCAGCTCCAGCAGGGCCATGCCGGGCAGCAGGAGCAGCGCCGCAGCCGCCACGATCGGCAGCAGCGCGGGGATCACGTTCCGCGCCCCCCACAGCACCATGGCTGGGGCGAGCGCGCACACGATAGCGAAGATCAGCGCTGCGGCAAGGGCTTGCTTCCACCAGCTATACCTAACCAAAGATGGCTCATCTCGCAAGGCCACTTGCTCCATACCAGCCCCTAGCGCTGCAAATCTGTGTGCGAAAGCGCATTATACGAGCGCCAAAAAGGTGTGTCAATCGCAGCTCGGCGCGGCGAGCTAGAGCACATAGCCACGCTTGCGCGCGACCTCCTCTTTGTGCTTGCGAAACAACACGTCGCGCTCGGTCGCCTTCAGCTCGCGCTGGTAGGTGCCCAGGATGCGCTCGACCTCGGCATCGATCTCGGCCTCGACCGCCAGATCGGCCATGATGAAGTCGTAGATCTCCTTCACCCGCGCGGCGCGGCCTGTGCCGGGCTTCACACCCTTCGGCTCTTTGTACGACAGCAGGCCGCGCTGCTCTAGCTCATCGTGCAGGCGCTCAGAAATGCGGCGGACTTTATCCTCGGACAGACGCATAGCACCACCTCCCAGACCTATTCGCAGAAGCTGCTGCATTATAGCACCGCTCGACCGCAGCCAAAAAAGAAGGGCGGCAGGCAGAAAGCTGCCCGCCGCCCAGGTCGCACTCGCGGCTAGCCCTCATCCGCCGCCAGCGTGATCAGCGGCAAGCCCAGCACCACGCGGAAGCCCAGGTGGTAGCGCCAGTAGTCCACGGGCAGTCGGCTGCGGTAGGTGCAGCGCGCGTGCGTGGGCAGCGATGCGCACGACGAGCCGCGCAGTGTGTACGAGCCAGCCTCGTGGAACGATGCCAGCGCACCTGGGTAGCTGGCATACTCGCTCATGGTCCACTCCCACACATTGCCAATCATGTCGTGTGCGCCATAGGCGCTCTGCCCAGCAGGGAAGCAGCCCACCGGCGCGGTAGTCCACGCGCCGCGGCCCTCGGTGGTGTTGGCCGCACCGGACAGCCAGGCATCGCCCCAAGGGTAGGTGCGCTTGCTGCGCCGCCGCGCATCCCAGCTGGCCACCTTCTCCCACTCCACCTCCAGCGGCAGTCGCACCTCCATGGTTGCGGGCAGCAGCCCGGTGGCCCGCAGCTTCACCGTGAGCCACTGGCAGTAGGCCACCGCATCGCCCCATGTCACACCCACCACCGGCTGCGAGGGGTTGTTGTACGACTGGTCGTACCAGTATTTGGGGCGCGGTTGCGACGGCATCTCATCCAAAAAGCGGCCATACTCGCGATTCGTCACCGGGTAGGTGCCGATCGCAAACGCTGGTATGTCCACCCACTGCTGCGGCCCCTCATCTTCGTAGCCGTCGCGCGTGCCCAGCAGGAAGGCCCCGGCGGGCACCCGCACCAGCGGCGGCAGCATAGTGGCGAAGCGCGGGTCGCCCAGCTGGCCCAGCAGCATGCCCGCCCGCACCCGCTCGCTCGCCGCCACCTCGCGCATGCGCATGATGTCCTGCAGGCGCTCCTGAAGCTCGGCCAAGATGGCCCGCTCGGGCGTGCCGATCGACTCGAACTCGATCAGGCATTCGGCAGCCAGCAGCGTATCGCTCACGGCGCGCTCGCTTGAGTGCTGCGCGCTCTCCAGCAGCAGCCGCAGCAGCTCGCGCGCCGCATACACGCCCGCGCCCAGGGCCAGCTCGCGCACGGCCAGCAGCAGCGTCTCGCGCCAGCGCGGCTCGGCGGCTAGGCTATGGGCGCGGGTGGGGAAATCCTGCTGCGCGGCCAGCGCGCGGGCGGCCAGGTACTCGCGCAGCGAGCGCCACGGCATGGCGTACTCGCTCGACGACTCGTTGGTGGCCAGCAGGCCGTGGCGGCACAGCCACTGCAGCAGCTGCGGGATCACGTGCTCCACCGCGCGCCGCCACTCGACGCCCATGTGCATCAAGCTCTCGCGCAGCCACGGCTCGACCTCAGGGTAGCGCATGGTGGCTGGCATGTCGCCGCTCAGGTCGGGGCGCAGCTGCAGGGCCAGGGCCAGCGGCTGCAGCAGCGCCAGCCGCATCTCCAGCCGCGCCAGCTGCTCCACATCCAGCATGCTCGCGAGCGGCGCAATCGCCTCCTCGCTGCGGCGCTGCTCCCAGCGCTCCAGCAGCAGATCGATCATGCGCGTGAACACCACCCCGCGCGCGCTGGGCAGCGGCTGGCCCTCGGCCTCGGTGAGCAGACACACCACCGCGCCCAGCGGGTTGCTGGCCATGGTGCGCAGCCGCTCGTGGGTGCGGATGCTGCTGCAGATCCGCCGCGTGTAGCTTTCCGGCTCGTCAAAGGTGAGCGCGCTCAGCGGGGTGAGCAGCGGGTAGTAGGCGACGATCAGCGCATCAAGCTGCTCGTTTTCCAATGGGGGCAGGCTGTAGTGGCTGAAGCCAAACAGCGACGCGGTGGAGAGATTGGACAGATGGCGGCAGGTGAACACATAGCGACTATCGGGGTAGCGGGCCACAAAACGGCTGATCATGGCGGGCAGGTTGCGCCCCCGCTCACCTACCATGATCTCATCCAGCCCATCGATCATCACCAGGCCCAGCCCTGCGCGCAGCGCCTGCTCGATCGCGGGCAGCGCCGAGGCAAAGCCGTCGTGCTGGAAGGTATACTCGATCACATCCCAGAGGCCCAGCTGCCGTCCCGCCACATCCAGCGCCGCCATGGCGCGCGCGATGTCGTAGGAGTCGAGCACCACGGGGATGGGGGCGCTGTCGAGCATGCGCGGGAAGAAGGCCATCTGGCGCTCATCGCCGCTGTGCAGGCCGATGCAGGCCAGGGCCAGCCGCCGGATGGCGATCGTCTTGCCGCCGCCCAGCTCGGATGCGATCAGAATGCGGGTGTGGTTGTCGGCCAGCAGCCCGGCCAGGGTGGCGGTGGGCATACCAGCGGCCTGCGGCGTAAGATCACGCTCGATATAGATATCGCTGAGCGGCAGGGCTGGGCCGCGCCACTCGGCGAGGCCGTCGAGCGAGATATAGCCCAGTCGGTCGCCCACGGTGCGCAGATACGCACGCAACGTGCTGTTCTGGTGAGCACCCAGCACGATCGTCGCGCTCAGGCCGCGATCCGAGGCGGTATCGCCGGGCTGCTCATCCACATCCGCACCAAGGGAGGCAAGCTCGGCCTTCACCTGAGCGATCTGCATCCTGGTATCATCCAGCTGATGTCGGATATGCAACGGGGTGAGAGGCCCAAAGTGAGAGCATTGCTCTTCGAGATAGGCCACAGTCCGCCGATGGATGGCAAGCCGCGTTTGCAGCGATGAGATTGGATCGACACCAATGGCCATGCGGTATGTATACTCCTGGCACAACAGGCGCGGGAATACATCGATATCGTTAAAAAGCGCGGATGGCTAGCGAGCATTGCTGCTCACCGCCGGTTCCGCGCATTCGACACAATCATTATGACCCTTGTTAGGCAAATCGTGACATGAGCGGAATAGTAGGTTGTAGGAAAGATGAGACCTCTTGTAGCAGGGCGTCAAGGTTGAACGGCTTGAAGATCACGCGCTGGATACCCGCGCGGCGGGCGGCATAGAGCGTAGCGCCCACACCATAGGCGGTCATGGCGATGATCGGGACATCCTCGTGCAGCGGATCGGATCGGAGCTGGCGGGCAACCTCAAGCCCATCGATACCCGGCAGATTGATATCCATCACGATCAGCGATGGGCGATGGCGATGGGCTTTCTGGACAGCTTCAAGGCCGCTTTCGGCCTCGATGACACGGCAGCCATTCTTGGTGAGAAGTCGCGTGACGATCTTGCGAATATCGGCGGAATCATCAACTACCAGAACAAGGTTGGTTGTCATGGGCGTGCCTTCCCATCTGTATATGCATGCGGGACGAGATCTGGCAGGGTATCGCAACGGGATATATTGTTGCAACTACATTATGTCGTAGAACAGTATAGTGGATAGGGCGGGCTGAGTCAATGCAATTTTAATGAAATTCTTACAATTTTTTCCTTAAAAGATAAATGCCCGCCTGGGATTAGGCACCCCAAGATAGTCTACATGCTGAAACGCCAAAATAATCCTAGCGGTAGCCTAATACCATTTTATTACCACCGGTAATACTTGCCTTGCTAGTATCATTCACGCGCAGAGCCACCCGTTTAAATAAGTACTTCTCGTCTACTCATGCGGCTGTTAGGGCAGGCAATAGCATGCCTGTTCGTGCTCTTTTTCTTTGCGTGCGCTTGTAGCCACATGCGTCTGCAAGTGTAGCCAGATTATAAAGCGGAGCATGTTCATCGCGATCGCAAACAGCGAATCAATATCATGCCAATTATGACGATCAGGCCCAGAGATCGAATCAAACATAAGGTATATAACGCATCGCACAATCATACAACAATCGGACTAGATGCTCCCGCTTATTTTGCAACATATGCGCAAAGAACGATCATAGCGATCATAATCATCACCCAACGGGCAAGCATGAATCTGCTCCCCAAGCGATGCTTGGAGAGCAGAAATGATGGCCCCATTTCTATGACAGAGCCTATGATCCTTCCAAAACTGACGATCAGTGTGAGATGTGCGCCTTCTTCTGGGCCTCGACGAGGGCGGCCAGCAGGTGGGCAGGCACATCGTCGTAGTGGTCGAAGCGCTGCGAGAAGTGGCCGCGCCCCTGGGTCATCGAGCGCAGGTCGGTAGCGTAGCGCAGGATCTCGGACAGCGGCACGTGGGCGGTGATGTGGGTGTGGCCATTCTCGGGCAGCATGCCCAGCACGCGCCCGCGCCGCGTGGTGATGTCGCCCATGATGTCGCCGGCAAACTGATCGGGGATGTTGATCTCCAGCTGGTAGACCGGCTCCAGCAGCGCGGCACCGGCCTTGAGCGCGGCCTGCTTGAAGGCCTCGTGCCCGGCGATCTGGAAGGCGATGTCCTTGCTGTCCACGGGGTGCATCTTGCCGTCGAACAGCTCGACCCGCACATCGATCATGGGATTGCCAGTGATCACGCCCTCCTGCATGGCGGCGCGCACGCCCTTTTCAACCGAGGGGATAAACGAGCGGTCGATCACGCCGCCGACGATGGCGTTGACAAACTCCAGCGGGTCGGCGCGGTTCGGGTCGGTGGGCAGCGGCTCGACGCGGATGGTGACATCGGCGAACTGGCCAGCGCCGCCCGACTGCTTCTTGTGGCGGTACTGCGCCTCGGCCTTGCCGCGAATGGCCTCGCGGTAGGCCACCTTGGGCAGCTCGATATCGACATCGACATCGAACTTGTGCTTCATGCGCTCGGCCAAGATCTGCAGGTGCGACTCGCCCAGGCCGGAGAGCAGGGTGCCGCCCTGACTGTCGCGGCTCAGGGTGATCGAGGGGTCCTCCTCGATCATGTGCTGCAGCGCGACGCCCATCTTGTCTAGATCGTTGCGGGTGTGGGGCTTGATCACGGCGGTGAACTCGACGGGCGGGAAGGCGATCGGGGCTAGGCGCAGCGGGCGGTCGAGCTGGCAGAGCGTGTCGCCGGTGAGCGCGTCGGGCAGCTTGGTGGCCGCGCCGATGTCGCCCGCCACCAGCTCGGTGGTGGGGATCTGCTCTTTGCCGCGCAGCAGTACCAGCTGGCCGATGCGCTCTTCCTTGCCGGTGCGGGCGTTCATCACGGTGGTGTTGGCGGAGATCTTGCCGCTGTAGACCCGCAGGCACGAGACCTTGCCGTAGCGGTCGGAGATGGTCTTGAAGACCATCGCGCCTAGCGGCTGGGCGGTGCTGGGGCTGATGGCCACCGGCTTGCCCGTAGCTGGCTCGCTGGCCACGATGCTGACGCGGGCGGCGGAGGGGATGCAGTCGAGGATGCCATCCAGCAGCTGGGCGGTGCCCACGGCCTGGTCGGCGGCGCCGCACAGCACCGGCACGATCGAGCCGTTGGCGATGCCCGCGCGCAGGCCGCGCTGCAGCTCCTCGGGGGTGAGCGCGTCGGCCCCACCCTCAAGGTACTTTTCGATCAGGTCGTCGTTGGTGGCGGCGATCTTGTCGATCAGCTTCTCGCGCCACTCCAGCTCTAGCTCGCGGTGCTCGGCGGGGATGTCGGCGTCGACGAACGAGCCGTCGTGGGCGGGGGCGATCATCCAGGCGCGCTGGCGACGCAGCGAGATAATGCCCTTCAGCTCGCGCTGCGCGCCGATCGGGATCTGCAGCGGGATGACCGAGGCATCCAGCAGCTGCTGGGCCTGCTCGACGGCGCGGAAGAAGTTGGCGTTCTCGCGGTCGAGCTTGTTGATGAAGAGGATGCGCGGCACGCCCAGCCGCACGGCCTCGGCCCAGGCGGCCTCGGTGCCGACCTCGACGCCGCCAGCGGCGTCGATCACGATCACCGCGCCCTCGACCACGCGCATGGCTGCGGCCACATCGCCTGCGAAGTCGGCGTAGCCGGGCACGTCGATCAGGTTGATCTTGTCGTCTTTCCACTCGATAGGGGCAACGGAGAGATTGATGGAGAGGTGTCGCTTCTGCTCATCCGGGTCGTAATCGCTGACGGTGTTGGCATCCTCGACTCGTCCAGCGCGGGGTATAGCCTTGGCGGTGAGCAGCAGCGATTCGAACAGGGTCGTCTTCCCGCATCCGCCATGGCCAAAAAGCCCAACGTTGTGGATACGTTCAGTGCCATAGGTTCGCATCATGTCCTCCTTGACGACGCGAAGTCGCCCACGTAGAGCCAACGGGCAGTCCCAGAGGAGTCGAACGGACCCGAGCAGCGGCCCTGCTCGGCTCCCGGCGGTTTGTCACGTTGGTTCCAATACCGCTCTCCACTGTTCCGTGGGGATTAAGGGTATGTTATCGAAGTTTGCGGGCGGGGTCAATAGCCAAAAAAAGGCGCTGTGTTGTGGTTTCAACACCATGGGGTGGCGGTGGGTTGCGGAAGCAACACAGGCGGCGGCGGATGCACAGATTGCGCGTTCGGGCAAGTTGCCCTGTCTATGAGTAGGGTTTATGCGTTCTCGACAGTTCGCCAAATCTTTTACCACCAAGACACCAAGACACCAAGGAACAACGGGAACCACTCCCCACGAAGGCTTGAAGATTCGAGGAAGAAAGCGATAACACCTGCGCGTCTTCGTGGTGAAAAATCCCTGGCGAATCAAGAACGCATAGACCCTAGTCTATGGGTATTAGGGAGGAAGCAGGAGGGCTAGGCCGCCCACGGGTGATTGGGTGCATGCCCTGCGCAGGCGGCACCCGTGGGCCTGCCCCTCGGAACCCCGCCAGGGGGCATCGCCCTCACATGGTGTCACTTTTATGGTTTGCTGAGGCATTTTGACGAAAAGGTGCGTTGCCGTTGATTCGTCAGGGTGCGCCTTCGTGGAATAGTGGGTGTGTTTGGATGGTGGTGGATGCCCTGTGCGGGCGGCACCAAGGGCTCCGCGCCCTTGGAACCCCGCCAGGGGCATCGCCCCTCACATGGTGTCACTTTGGAGTGGTTCTGCGTCGGCCCGACCGTGGGCAATGCTTGAAGTGTTGCCCGGTCGGGTCGACCGGTTGCGGCTTCGATGAAGGTGATCCTTTTGTTTGGTGGGTGGATGCCCTGCGCGGGCGGCGCCGAGGGGCCAGCCCCTCGGAACCCCGCCAGGGGGCATCGCCCCCTTGGAACCCCCAATTTGTAGCCTTCCTATGCCGAAATCCGGCGGCTGATGTGTGTGCATATGGCCAGTGTGCACGAGCGGCACCTTCGCCGTATGGGTCGGGTGGGATAGTGCGCCACGATCACGCATTGTGTGAAGCGGGTCGGGAGCGACGCCCGCAATGCACTACCACAGGTGGAAGGGCGTACCTCGTGTCCGCCCCATCGCCATGCGCCGCATGCATCGCCATCCCACTCGATGCACGCGGCGCGGGCGGGCATACAACCCGCCCCTACGTCAATGATCGTATCGTTGGTTCTGCATAGCCGAGGGTGCTGCATGATCAAGGGTGAGGTTCACCGGCCAGACAGGGGGGTCACCGGCCAGACAGGGGGGTTCACCGAATAAAAGATCTTTTTCGACGCTTGTATGTTGAATAGACAGATAAAAGCATGTCTTCTGCTTGAGCGAGCGTATTCTGGATGAAGATAGTGCTTCGGGCATGGGCGATATGATATTTTCTATCTATCATGCATTCATCTATCGTGTAGAGATCACCCGCTACGATAAAAATGCGCGGCCTTGCCCATCCAGCGAAGGCGCGTGTAGCTGGCGGCTGGCCATGATCAAGCCCGCAGCGACGAGGGCTTGGCGCGGAGGAAGGCAGATTTTCCCCAAGATCGTGTCGGCGCTCCGTGCTATCACATCTTCATCACCGTCGCGCCTTCGCGGTATTCGTCCCCTTTGCGGCTGTGTAGAGCGGCCTTGCCAAGAGCGATTCGGCAGGCCTATAATCGGCCCATGAACATACAAGGAAAAGTTGTGGTAATCACCGGCGCTTCGTCGGGGATCGGGGCGGCGGCGGCGCGGGCGTTTGCGGCGGCGGGGGCCAGGCTGGTGCTGGCGGCGCGCGGCGAGCAGCAGCTGCGGGCCGTGGCCGAGGAGACGGGCGGGCTGGCGGTGCCGACCGATGTGGCCAGCCGCGCCGACACCGATGCGCTGGTGGCGCGGGCCTGCGAGGCCTTCGGCGGGGTGGATGTGCTGGTGAACAACGCCGGGGTGGGCATCGCGTCGCCGGTGGGGGCGATCCGCGAGGAGGACATGCTGGCGGCGCTGCGGGTGAATGTGCTGGGGCCGCTGGCGCTAACCCAGGCGGCGCTGCCCGCGCTGCGCGAGCGGGGCGGGCAGGTGATCTTCGTGTCGTCGGTGGTGGGGCTGCGGGCGCTGCCCTACCTGGGCGGCTACGCGGCCACCAAGGCCGCGCTCGACCGCCTGAGCGAGGCGCTGCGGGTGGAGCTGCGGGGCAGCGGCGTGGCGGTGACGCTGGCGCGGCCCGGCACCACCAGCACGGGGTTTGCGGGCAGCAGGCTGGGCAGCGGCCACGAGCGGCGGCGCATGAGCAGCCGCGCCGTGCCGCCCGAGCAGGTGGCGCGGGCGCTGGTGCGCGCGGCGCAGCGGCGGCCCCGCGTGGTCTACGCGGCCTTCGGCGATCGGCTGAACATCCTGTTTAGCCTGCTGACGCCGAGCCTGACCGACCGGCTGCTGGGCTGGGCGTTCCAGTGGGAGGCGTAGCGCGCGCCCTGGCCTCCCACTCGGCCAGGCGGCGGCGCTGGCGGCCATTGAGCCGGATGATCGGGCGGGCGTGGTAGATGCGGCCCAGCGCCTCGGCGTAGCTGGCGCCCTCGGCCACGAGGAAGGCCGCCGCCGTGAGCGGCGCGCGCCCGACGCCCGCGTGGCAGTGCACCAGCGTAGGCATGCCCTGGGCGCGGGACTCGCGCAGGAAGGCCACCGCCTGATCGAGCTGTTCGAGCGAGGGCGGGTGGAAGTCGCGCACCTCCAGGCGCAGGGTGCGCAGCGGCAGCGGGTCGCAGAAGGCGTCCTCGCGCTCGCCCTGGAGGCTGAGCACGGCACGCACGCCCAGGGCGTGCAGGGCGGGCCACGCGGCCAGAGAGAACTCGCCGCCGACGTACAGCATGCTATCGACCTGCGAGAGGTTGGGGCCGACCACGCGCCGCCACTGGGTGCGCAGGTAGCGCAGCCACAGCGCGGGGGCGAGCGGCGGGGGCGAGCCAGGCTCTAGGGGAGGGATCATCGATATCGCTCTTCGGTATGCGAAACGGCAGATATGGTAGTATACCATGCAGCAGAGCCACTAGAAGAAGGAGCGACGTATGCTCACCGCCTTTGTGATGATTGACGCCGAGCAGGACAAGATCGTGGAGGTCGCGCAGGCCGTGGCCAACCTGCCGCACGTGGCCGAGGTCTACAGTGTGACCGGCGAGAACGACATTATCGCGGTGGTGCGGCTGGCCGACTACGAGCAGCTGGCCATCGCCGTGCCGGAGGGGATCGCGCGAATACCGGGGGTGGTGCGCACCAGCACCACGCTGGCGTTCCGGCGCTTCTCGGCCCAGGATCTGAGCGCCGCGTGGGACATCGGGGTCTCGTAGCGCCATGAGTGAACGACGAACCAAGCACGACACGCTGGACAGCTTCCAGCGCACCTACCGCTCGCTGCTGCGCAGCAGCGGCGAGATCCAGATCGAGGCGATGGTGGAGCCGTACCTGATGGCCGAGCCGGTGCTGCACGAGGGCGCGCGCAGCGCCGCGCCGGATGCGGCGGCGCTGATCTACAGCTCGCTGCGGCTGCCCGCGTGCATGGGGCAGGTGCGGCTGCTGCTGTTCGGGCAGAGCCACGAGGTGTTCGCGCAGCACGGCTTCGGCGACGTGCAGAGCTGGCAGCAGGTGACGGCCCCAGGTCGGCGGCGCAAGATGTACTTCGACGGCGAGCAGACGCTGGCCGTGCTGATCGCCAGCCCCTCGGACATCGACGACATCATCCCCATGGTGCTGGCCTACCAGATCGAGTGGAACAAGATCTACCGCCTGCTGCAGGATCCGGCGCTGGCCCGCCAGCTGCAGGGGGCCGAGAGCGCCCAGGCCGAGGCCGAGGCGCTGGCCGCGCTGGGGCTGGCCCCCGAGGACCAGGCGCGGCTGCGCAGCATCTGGGGGGCGCGGCTGGGCGCGCACCTCCTGGCCATGGGCGAGCGCCGCAAGCGGCTGGCCGTGCGCATGCTGGGCGGCGCGCTGATGGACTACCAGCGGGCCACGCTGCGCTGGTGGTGGCACGTGGAGGACAGCACGCCGCTGGCCATGCGCGACCGCCCGATCTACTTTGTGAGCAGCAACACCCACGCGCTGGTAAACCTGCTCTCGGGCTTCGCGCTGCGCCACACCGACGAGCTGCTGGGCTTCATCCAAGGCCAGCGCCACGCCTCGCTGATGGAGGAGTACGAGAAGATCCAGGCGATGCAGGTGCCATCCAGCCGCGAGAACTTCTTCTACTATGTGCAGAAGAAGTACCAGGCCGACACGGCCAGCCAGGGCTACTTCGCGCAGCGCGCCCGCGACGAGCAGGGCTGCGGCATCCACCGGATCGCCAGCGAGTTCTACCTGGATGTGGATGTGCAGATCATGGAGCTGGGCAAGCTGCGGCCCGACTGGCTCGATCCGCGCCTGCGGGTGGAGGGCATCGAGCGGCTGGCCGAGAGCGACGCGCTGATCGTGAATATCGACTACCCGCTGGGCATGGCGGCCTACCAGATCCTGACGATTGTGGCCAGGAGCGTGGGCAGCATCCGCGGCGTGTACGTGCTGGGCAAGGCCGCCACGCTGAACGGCAAGATCGGCGACGTGCTCATCCCCAACGTGGTGTTCGACGACCACACCGACAACACCTACCACTTCGCGCCCTGCTTCAGCGCCGCCGATGTGGAGCCGTACCTGACCTACGGCGCGGTGCTGGACAACCAGAAGGCGGCGACGGTGCGCGGCACCTTCCTGCAGAACCGCACCTTCCTGGATGCGCTGTACGGCGAGTTTCTGACCGACCTGGAGATGGAGGCCGGGCCGTACCTGAGCGCGATCTACGAGCAGAGCGAGCCAGACCGCACGCCCCATCGGCAGAACATCAGCTTCTTCCGCCCCGCCTACGAGTTCGGGTTCCTGCACTACGCCTCGGACACGCCGGCCAGCAAGGGGCGCAACCTGGGGTCGCAGAACCTGAGCTACTTTGGGATGGACCCAACCTACGCCACCGCGCTGGCGGCGGCGCGGCGCATTCTGACCCAGGAGATCGAGCGGCTCCACCGGGGCCGCTAGGCAGCACGCCGCCCCGGTGGCGGCGCATAGAAAGGTCGAGACATGAAGGCGATTCGCGTACACGAGTTCGGCGGGCCGGAGCAGCTGCGCTACGACGAGATCCCCACGCCCGAGCCGGGGCCGGGCCAGGCGCGGGTGAAGATCGGCGCGGCAGGCGTGAACTTCATCGATATCTACCACCGCTCGGGCACCTACCCCAACCAGCTGCCTATGGTGCTGGGCAGCGAGGCGGCGGGCACGGTAGACGCGGTGGGCGAGGGCGTAGCCGACGTGCGGGTGGGCGACCGCGTGGCCTACTGCGGCGTGGTCGGCTCGTACGCCGAGTACGCGGTGGTGCCAGCGGCGCGGCTGGTGCCCGTGCCCGAGGGCATCAGCGACGAGGTGGCGGCGGCGGCGATGCTGCAGGGCATCACGGCGCACTACCTGGTGGATGCGACCTACCCGGTGAAGCGCGGCGACACCGTGCTGCTGCACGCGGCGGCGGGCGGCGTGGGGCTGCTGCTGGTGCAGCTGGCCAAGCAGCGCGGCGCGCGCCTGATCGGCACCGTCTCGACCGAGGAGAAGGCCGAGCGCATCCTGGCGCTGGGGGCCGACGAGGCCATCCTCTACACCGAGCAGGATTTCGAGGCCGAGGTGAAGCGGCTGACCGGCGGGCGCGGCGTGGATGTGGTCTACGACTCGGTGGGCAAGACGACCTTCGAGAAGAGCCTGGCCAGCCTGCGCCCGCGCGGCATGATGGTGCTGTTCGGCCAGTCGAGCGGGCTGGTGCCGCCCATAGACCCCAACATCCTGCAGCGCTACGGCTCGATCTACCTGACCCGCCCGACCATGGGCCACTACATCGCCAGCCGCGACGAGCTGCTCTACCGCGCCGGGGCGGTGCTCAGCGCGCTGGATGAGGGCACGCTCGACCTGCGGATCGACCGCAGCTACCCGCTGGCCCAGGCCGGCCAGGCCCAGGCCGATCTGGCCAGCCGCGCCACTTCCGGCAAGGTGCTGCTCATCCCCGAGCGGGCCTAGCGGCGGGCGCGCGAGGCAGAAAAGGAGAAAGGCGCGGCGGTTACCCGCTGCGCCTTTCTGATCTGAGCCGTGGTGTGGATTAGTGTTGGTACTCGCCCGCCGAGGCCATGATGCGGCCAAAGAAGCCCTGGCTGTGCGTGCTGCGCGCGGCAGGCTCGGGCCGGGCCGGGCGAGGGCGGGCCGCGATCAGGCGGACCGCGCCCTGATCGTGCAGGTCGCAGAGCGCGGCGGCCACATCCAGCGCGAGCTGGCCAAGGTGCTCGGCGATCTCGTTGATGCTACGGTGGCCATCGATGGCCGAGAGAACCCCCCAGGATGTATCCTGAAGCCGCACGGCGTTGGCGCTCGGCTGTGTCAGCACTGGCACAAGGTCAAAGCTTGGGATCATGCGCTGTACGCGCTTCCAGCTGCGCTCGTTCTTCTGGGCGAAGGCGATCAGCTCGTCCGCGCTCTGCCAGAGCGACTCCTCGCGGATGGCCGTGCCTGCAGTGAAGCGAAATGGTGCGTCGCCCTTTAGAAACAGCTGGCAGAAGGCAGCTACCCCCGTATCGGTGTCGGTTGCGGCGTGGTAGGGCTTGCCGTCGCGGAAGTACAACCGCCCCGGCGCTGCCTCGCCAATCTCCAGGCATCCGGTCACCGAACTGCCCGCGATCATCGCTAGGAGCTCCGGTAAGGGAAACTGCGCAAGAGTGCTTTCGAGTTGCATGGGTTCTTGACTCCTTGCTCAGGATTTTATTGTAGCACGGTTAAAATGCGAAGAAAACAGGACTTGTATACCGTTGTCCCCTAGGTCTATACGTAGGTTTCCCACCAGCCGACTGCATACAGCGTGCCACAGGATCGCGCTGTACAGCGCGGGGCAGATCAGGTAGCATGGGGCGCATCGCTCTACGCAAACTATCATTTTGCTACCAAGGAAGGAAAAGGTTCGGCTATGCTGATTGTTATGGATGCGAACGCCACCGAGGCGCAGATCCGCCAGGTCTGCAAGGCGGTTGAGGAGCTAGGCTATGTGCCCAACCCCATGCCAGGGCCGACCCGCACGGCCATCGGGATCACGGGCAACCGCGGGCCGATCACCGAGTCGGAGATGATCACGCGGCTGCCGGGGGTGCGCGAGATCATCCGCGTGACCTCGCCCTACAAGCTGGTCTCGCGCGAGTTCCACGAGGCCGACACGGTGGTGCAGGTGGGCCAGGCGCGCTTCGGCGGGCCGGGGGTGGCGGTGATCGGCGGGCCGTGCACGGTGGAGACCCGCGAGCAGACGCTGCGCGTGGCCCAAGAGGTGAAGGAGCTGGGCGCGGTGATGCTGCGCGGCGGGGCCTACAAGCCGCGCACCTCGCCCTACGCCTTCAGCGGGCTGGGCGAGGAGGGCCTGAAGATCTTGGCCGAGGCCCGCGAGCTGACCGGGCTGCCGGTGGTGACCGAGGTGATGGATGTGGAGACGCTGCCGCTGGTGTGCGAGTACGCCGACATGCTGCAGATCGGCGCGCGCAACATGCAGAACTACCCGCTGCTGCGCGCCGCTGGCCGCGCCAAGCGCCCGGTGCTGCTCAAGCGCGGCTTCGCCTCCACCGTCAAGGATCTGCTGCTGGCCGCCGAGTATATCGTGAACGAGGGCAACGCCGACGTGGTGCTCTGCGAGCGCGGCATCCGCACCTTCGACGATAGCGCCCGCTTCACGCTGGACCTGGGCGCGGTGCCGATCATCAAGCAGCTCTCGCACCTGCCGGTGGTGGTGGACCCATCCCACGCCACAGGGCGAGCCGACCGCGTGTTGCCGCTGGCGCGCGCGGCTATCGCCGTGGGGGCCGATGGCCTGATCGTGGAGGTGCACGACGACCCGCTGCACGCGCTGTGCGATGGCGAGCAGGCCCTGGTGTCGGAGAGCTTCGGCCAGATGATGGACGAGGTGGGCAAGATCGCGGTGGCCATTGGCCGCTCGCTTCAGGCCTAAGGGGGACCGTTTTACTACGAAGGCTCCTTCTGGGAACCGCTTTACCACGAAGACTCCAATGCTCCAAGTTTCCGAAGAAACGGGGGCTTGGAGTCTTTTGTTGCACGGTGCTCTTGGGATGGTTGCGCGTCGGTCCGACCGTAGGCAATGCTTGGAGCGTTGCCCGGTCGGACCGACTGGCTGCGGCCTCGATCATAATGGTTCCTCGTGGATGCTGGGTGCGTGCCCTGCGCGGGCGGCGCCGAGGGGCCAGCCCCTAGGAACCCCGCCATGGGGCTACGCCCCCTTGGAACCCCCAATTTGAGGCGTTCCTATGCTGCTCGCTGGCTGCTGGTGTTCGTGCATATGGCCATCAAAACATGAGCGACACCTTCGCCGCATGGGCCGGGTAGGTGGGGCGGCGTGCTGTTTTGTTGTATGTCGTGCTCTTTTGTGGGCGGGGATAATTGAGGCGGCGCGCGGGCCGCTGGTCATCCTGCGGGCTGGGGTGGGCTGCGCTGAGGTGGTATGGGCAAAAAAGTGCAGGCGGCCTATTTTTTCTCTCGCCATACTGATGATCGCTCGCGGCATGCTTGGGAGGAAAAGCGGGCTGCTTGGGGAGAAAAGTGGCGTGCTTTATAGACAGGAGAGCACATCTGTTCGCAGAAGTACGCTGCATTGTTGTTCAAGCATGCCGCATGATGGGGGAAGCAAGCGGCGCAAGCGGGTAGGCAAGATCCAAAAGAAGCCAAGTAAGCTACGCAAGCAGGCTGCGCAAAAGAACAAACAGCACAAAGCTCGCCTGATGATGGTCAGGCGAGCTTGGGGACGGGAACACCTGCGGGCTAGAGCAGCGTGATCTTCTCACGGCCCTGGGCCACGGCCTTGGTGGCGTTGCGGGTGTCCACCACCGCGCGCGAGAGCGACACGATGCGCTCGTACTCGAAGGCGCTGTGGTTGGTGATGATCACCGCGCAGTCGGCGGAGGCCAGCAGCTCGTCGGTGAGGCGCACGGTGTGGTGGGCCTTGCCATCGTGGGCGATGAACTCATCGACGAAGGGGTCGACCATGGCCAGCCGCGCGCCGTCGTGCTCCAGCAGATCCATCACCTTGAACACCGGCGACTCGCGGTAGTCGGCCACGTCAGGCTTGTAGGCCACGCCCAGCAGCACGATGCTCGCGCCGCGCAGGGCCTTGCCCTGAGCGTTGAGGGCGCGCACCACCAGCTCGCGCACATGGCGGGGCATCTCGGCGTTGATCTCGCCAGCCAGCTCGGTGAAGCGGGTGGAGAAATCGAACTCGCGGGCCTTCCAAGTGAGGTAGAAGGGATCGATGGGGATACAGTGGCCGCCCCAGCCGGGGCCGGGTGAGAACTTCATGAAGCCGAAGGGCTTGGTAGCCGCCGCGTCGATCACCTCCCACGGGCTGACGCCCATGCGGTCGCACAGCAGGGCCAGCTCGTTCACCAGCGCGATATTCACATTGCGGAACACGTTCTCGAACAGCTTGGTCAGCTCGGCCACGCGGGGCGAGGAGACCGGCACCACGGTGGTGGTGATCTGGCTATAGAAGGCGGCGGCCAGCTCGGAGCAGCGAGGGGTGACGCCGCCCACGACCTTGGGGGTGTTCTCGACGGTGTAGCCCTTGCTGGAGACCTGGCCCGGGTCGATGCGCTCGGGCGAGAAGGCCAAGAAGAAGGTCTCGCCCACGGTGATGCCGGGCCGCACCATGCGGGGCATCAGCACCTCCTCGGTGGTGCCAGGCCATGTGGTGCTCTCCAGCACCACCAGCTGACCAGGGCGCACGGCGGCGGCGATATCGTCGGCGGCGTGCTCGATGTAGCGCATGTCGGGGTCGCGGGTCTTGTTCAGCGGGGTGGGCACGCAGATGATGATCGCATCGCACTGGGCCAGGCGGGCCATGTCGGTGGTAGCCTCGATGCGGCCCTGGGCGCGCAGCGCGGCGATCTCGGATGCGGGCACGTCGCCCACATCGCTGCCGCCGCCATTGATCAGGTCGATCTTGGCCTGGCTCACATCGAAGCCCAGCACGCGGAAGCCGACCCGCCCGGCGCGCGCGGCCAGCGGCAGGCCGACGTAGCCCAGCCCAATGATGCCGATCGTCGCCGTGCGCGTGGAGATGGCATCCAGCAGTGATTCAAAAACAGACATCGGAATCCTCGTTCCCGTAGAAAACAGATCAGCAGGCGCTCTGAAAGAGACGCTCAAAGCGCTCGGCGGTGTTGTCCCATGTTAGCTCGTTGACGATGCGCTGGCGAGCGGCCTCGCCCAGCCGCTGGGCCAGGGCGCGGTCATCCAGCAGGCGGCACATGGCCTCGGCCAGGGCCTGGGGGTCGCGCTCGGGCACCAGCAGGCCGTGGCGCTCGTGGTCGATGGCCTCGGGGATACCCGCCACCCGCGAGGCCACAATGGGCCGGGCCGCGCCCATACCCTCCAGCAGCGCATTGGGCAGGCCATCCACGTTGCCGCCCTGGTCGCGGATGGAGGGCACGGCGTACACATCCGCCGCCGCGATGTAGCGGGCGGCCTGCTCGCGGTCGAGCTGGCCGGGGAAGCGCACGCTGGCGGCAATGCCCAGCGCCTGGGCCTGGCGCTCCAGATCCTCGCGCAGGTCGCCGTAGCCGCAGATCGCCAGCACGGCGTCGGGGTGGCGGGCCAGCACGGCGGGGAAGGCGTCGAGCAGGTAGGTCAGGCCCTTCTTGTAGACCAGGCGGCTGACAGTGACGACCAGCGGCGCGGCAGCGGCCATGCCCAGCTCGGCGCGCACCTGCGGCCCGGCCTCGGGGCTGGGGCGGAAGGCGCTGGCATCAACGCCGTAGGGGATCACGTCGAAGTTGGCGGGCCGCGCGCCCAGGCGCAGGGCGCGGTCGCGCAGGTCGCCGCTGCACGCGCTCACGCCCGCTGCGGCGCGAAAGGCCCAGGCGGCGGCGGCGGAGAGCGGCGGGGCCTGCTCGGAGAGGAACACATCGGACCCGTGCAGGCTCACCACCAGCGGCACGCGGCGGATGCCCGCCACCCACGCGGCGGGCACGGCGTTGGGCAGCACCCAGTGGGCCTGGATGATGTCGAAGCGGGCGGCGGCGGTGACGCGCAGCATGGCCAGCGCGGCGGCGGAGAGCGCCAGCGGCGCGGCGGCCAGGGTGCGGCCCCGCACGCTCACATCGGCGTGGAGCGACTCGGCGTAGCCCCACACGTTCAGCGCGGGCACCGGCGCGTAGCGGAAGAAGTGCAGGTGGATGCCGCGCTCGACCTGGCCCCGGCGGACATCGCGGTGGAAGGGCGCGACCACGTGGACCTCGTGCCCGCGCCGCACCAGCCCGGCGGCGATCTCCTCGATAAAGGGCGCGGTGGTCTCACCGGGGTATTTCGGGTACGAAGAAGTCAGCATGCAGATCTTCACGGGCGTAGCTCCGGCACATTGCCATAGTCGGCGGGAAACTCATAGACGAGGGTGCTCCCCTTCTCGTAGCGAGGGGTTGCGTAGCGCAGCAGCGCCGGGTCGGCGAACAGCTGCTCCAGCTTCTGCTGGGTGGCCGGCTCGGGGCGCTGGGCCACATCCATCACCAGATAGCGCACGCGGTAGTGGCGGGCGATCTGCAGCAGCTTGGTGGTGTCCTCGGTAAACGGGATCATCACGGTCGGGCGCTCGGTGTACCAGTTCACCTGCCAGGGCACGCGGGTCATCAGCACGGCGTCGGGCGGGGTATGCTCGCGGATCCAGGCGTAGGCGTCGCGGTCGCCGTCGGCGTAGGTCCACTGGTGCAGCTTCACCTGGGTGAGGCTCCACGAGGGCACGACGATCTGGGCCACCAGCGCCGCCGAGAGCGCCAGCGCCAGCGGGGCCAGCCTGCCGCCGCGCCAGGATGCCACGCGGTCGTAGATACGCCAGACCGCCAGCGCGATGGCCAGCGCCAGCCAGGGCATCAGGGCCACGAAATAGCGCTCCTCGTCGGCGTGCCAGTAGAGAATGAGGAAGGCGGTGTAGGGCGCGAAGCCCAGCGCCAGCAGCCCGGCCAGATCGGCGCGGCGGCGCAGCGCGGCCAGCAGGCCCAGCGCCGCCAGCCACGCGCCCATGGCCGAAAACAGCCGCTTGTCGTCGAGGTTGGGGCGGGCGGCGGTGGGGCCGCCGCTGGGGCCGCTCAGCAGATCGCCCAGCCCAGCGGGCATGCCGTACCAGGGCGGCAGCAGGTAGTTGCGCACGGCGGCCAGGCCCGGGTCGCCCACCACGGTGGCCAGGGCGCGGTCGAAGCCCCAGCGCAGCAGCCAGCTGCGGTCGGGCAGGCCCTGGGTCTCGCTCAGGCCCGCCTCGTCGGTGTAGATCTTGTAGATCCAGTCGCTGTTGGGCGCGTACTTCCAGACCCAGGCGTCGCGGCTCTCGGTCGAGTAGATCAGCGAGCCGTAGATGCCACCGCTCGCCCGTGAGAGGGCCAGATTGCGCATCAGGTAGGGCGCGAGCATGCATAGCGCCACGGCAGTCCAGACCGCCAGCGGCAGCAGGCGCGGCAGCAGCGCCGCCCAGCGCCGATCGCCGCGCCCGCGCCAGAGCATGGCCAGCATCCACAGGCCCATACCCGCCGCCATAAACACGCCGTTCGAGGTCTTCTGCAGAAACATCAGGCCGGTGAGCAGCCCCAGGCCCAGCGACCACCAGCCGCCCAGTCGCTGCCACAGCGGGCGCGGCGCTTCCTGGCCCGCGCGCATGCGCTGGCCGCGCCAGTAGACCATGCCCAGCGCGGCGAAGGAGAACAGCACGAAGGGCAGATCGGTGGTGGCGTTGATCACCAGCAGCAGGAACAGGTTGCTGGTGACCAGCAGCGCCGCCGCCAGCAGGCCCACGCGGCGATCCCAGGCCCTCGCCCCGAAGCGGTAGACCAGCACGCCCAGCGCGGCGGTGAACAGCAGGTTCGGCAGCTTGGCGGCCCAGTCCACCGCGCCGAACAGCAGGAAAAACGGCGCGATCCACACCGGCTGCATCAGCGACCATGTCTCCTGCGGGCGGGTGAGCGAGGGGTAGAGCTTGTAGAACTGCGTCACGTAGTCCACCACCCAGCCGCGCCCGCGCACCAGGTTGCGCGCCACCACCGCGTTGTCGGCGTAGTCGGCGTGGCCCACCCCCGGCATGGTGAAGATCAGGTAGGCCTCGTAGCCCAGACAGCCAGCCAGCACGAAGCCTAGCACCAGCAGCGCGCCGCGCCTGCCGCCCAGGGCGCGGCCAAGCCCCTGCGCGGCGCGGGGCAGCAGCAGCGCGCGGGGCACGAAGGCCCAGGCCGCCAGCAGCAGCGCCGCCAGCCAGAAGCATAGCTCGGCGGGGCCAGCGCCCGAGCGGGCCAGCGCCGCCGCCCGCAGGCCGCCGTAGAGCAGCCAGCCGCACAGCGCGGCCGCCATGCCCGCATCCAGCGCGGCGGGGCGCGCCAGCCGCGCCATGAAGCCCCGCAGCGGCGGCCACACCGCGCGCCAATACACCACCAGCAGCGCCAGCGCCAGCAGGCCCGCCGCCCACGGCAGCAGCGCCGCCGCCCACACCCGCGCCAGCGCCAGCGCCAGCCCGCCCAGCGCGGCCAGCGCGCCAGCCCCAGCTAGGCCCGCCCAGCGGCGGCGGCTGGCCCGCGCCAGGGCCGCGTAGCCCAGCGCCACGCCCAGCGCCAGCAGCACCAGCGGCGCGGCGGCGGGCCGCGAGGATACACCCGCCACGCGCAGGCTGGCCACGCGCAGCACCTTCTGGCGCACGTCCTCACCGTCGCTTGTATCCGTGAAATAGTCGGGGGAGCGCAGCTCGATCTGCAGGTCGCCGCCCGAAAGCGCGGCGGGCGGGATGGCCACGCGGTGCTCGGCCCACTGCGGCGTGGGCTGGATGCTGCCCGCCGACACGCCGTTGACCAGCACCTCCACCGTGGGCTGGGCGGGCGCGCCGGGGCCGCGCAGGGCGTTGGCAGGCCAGCCCTGCGCCACCAGCGTCAGATCGGCCTGGCCAGCCGCGCCCAGGCCTGGCAGCCGCACCAGGGCGCGCTGGCGCATCCAGCGCGAGCGGTGGGTGGGCGCGTCGTCGGTCAGCTCATCCGAAAACCAGCGGCCCGCCTCGGCCTCGCGCGCGCCCAGGCCCTCGCTGGCGGGCAAGAACAGCCGGTCGCCCAGCCAGCCCACGGCCAGGCTGGCGCGCGGCGGGGCCAGGTAGCCCAGCAGGCCCGCCAGCAGCCCCAGCGCCAGCGCGCAGCCCACCCCCCAGTCAAAAAGACGCGCCAGCGTCAAAAGACGGGCGCGGGAAAGTCCCATGTTGTCGGTTGTTTCCATATGCACGCCGCGTATTATACCGCGAAGTGCCAGATCTGCTGATAGCGCCGCGCTGAGACCAGCCTGAGCCGCAAATCGCTGGGATCTCACCAAATACTCAGAAACATTTAATCGTGGCACAGCATATGCTATAATATCCTCACCTCGAGAAGAGAGATTATGTATAACTGCGGGGTAGAAAAACGCGGGAATGCTGCGTTCAGGAGGCATGTATGTCAGCAGTTGAGATCGACTCGCTGATCATTCGGCTGTTGCCAAAAGTTCTTGCCGACCGCGATCTTGGCGACGGTCGGATCTTCACCAAACTTCACCTTAACCACCTGTGGGCGCTGAGCTGCATGTACGCCGGCGAGTGCTACGACGAGGAGCTGCTGGCCCAGCGTGTCCCCTACCACCTGCCGCCCCAGGTTCAGATGGTGCGCGAGGTCGGCACCTAGCCGCCGCCACAGCGCATACGAAAGCCCAGGCTCGCCACGACGCGAACCTGGGCCTTTTTGCGCCCTGCGACCCTACCAGGCCGCCTGCAGCAGCGCCAGGATGTCCCCGGCGCTGGCCTCGCGCGGGTTGGAGAAGATCGCCGCATCCACCAGCGCCGTCTCGGCCAGGGCGGGCAGCGCCTCCTCGGGGATCTCTAGGCTGCGCAGCCGCATGGGCAGCCCGCAGTCCTGGGCCAGCGCGCGCACCGCGTCGATCCCATCCTCGATCACGTGCTCCTCGGGGCGGCCCCCGGCGTTCACGCCCAGCGCGCGGGACACCCGCACCAGCCGGTTGGGCACCACCGCGCTGTTGAAGCGCATGCCGTGCGGCAGCAGGATGGCGTTCACCGTGCCGTGGTGGACGGGGAACACCCCGCCGACCGCGTGCGCCATGGCGTGCACCACGCCCAGCATGCTGCTGGAGAAGGCCATGCCCGCGATGCACGAGCCGATCAGCAGCTGGCCGCGCGCGAACTGGTCCTCGGGGGTGAAGGTGGCGGCGCGCAGGTTGTTGGCGATCAGGTCGATGGCCTGCAGCGCCAGCGGCTCGCTGATCGGGTTCGACTCGCGCGAGAGGAACGACTCGATCGCGTGGGTCAGCGCATCCATGCCGGTGGCGCTGGTGATCGGCGGCGGCAGCTCGCGCGTGGTCTCGGGGTCGAGGATGGCCACCTCGGGGGAGAGGTAGGGGCTGGAAAAGGTGAGCTTGAGCTGCTGCTCCTCGTCGCGGATGACGGCGAAGGGCGTGACCTCGCTGCCGGTGCCGCCCGTGGTGGGGATGGCGATCATGGGGGTGAGCGCGCGCTCCAGGACGTTGTAGCCCTCGTAGTCGCGCAGCTGGCCGCCCTCGGTCAGCAGGATGCGCATGGCCTTGGCGGTGTCCAGCGGCGAGCCGCCGCCCAGCCCCACCACGATATCGGCCTGGGCCTGCCGCGCCGCCGCCGCGGCCCGCTCTACCGCCGCCACCGACGAGTTAGCGGGCACATCGCAGAAGATCCCCACCACCTCGGCGCTGCCGCCGATGCCGCGCACCACGCGGTCGAGCAGGCCCGAGCGCTGGAGGCCAGCGTCGCTGACGATAAACACGCGGCGCGCGCCGCGCTGGGCTATCTCGTGGCCCAGCTCATCCACCAGGCCCTGGCGGTAGAGCACACGGGGCCGCACCTGAAACTCAAAGAAGTCTGGCATCTCCATGCTCCTGGGGTGATACTCGCGATCGCTTTAGCCGGGGCGTGCAAGCTCCCTCCGGGGATGGGGCCGATGCCCCCTTTTCCGCCTCCGCACGCTATGCGCCGCTGTGAAACGATGCCACATGCAGCGTTCTTATGCTCATTATATGCGTGCAGATAGGCGAGACAAGGGGGCTTTTCTGAGAATACGGGTAGGAATCTGCGCGGGGATCATGGCTGGGGCGCTGCGGCGGCGGGAAACCCTGCGCCGCCGCAGCGCCCCAGCCGATCAGATCATGCCGGCCTGCACCTGGCTGAGCAGCTGGCGCTGCTGGTCGGCGCGCTGGGCCGATGCCTCGTCGCCACGGCTGCGGGCGGCGGCGATGTAGACATCCAGGGCTTGCTGGGCCACGCTGGTGAGCAGCGCGGGGTGGGCCAGCAGTGCGCGCTCCAGCGCATCGGTGTCGGCGGCGGCCAGCAGATCTTGCAGGGCCTTGGTCAGCGCCTCGTCGCCCAGCAGGATGGCACGCATGGCAGCCAGCGCGTCGGCGCGGTCCTCGATCAGGGTGGCCAGCCGCTCGTTGCCCTCCTCCAGCGTGCGCTCGATCCGCGCCGAGAGCAGCTCGTCGATCTGCGGCTCCAGCAGCAGCGGGAAGATCCGGATGGCCTCCATCAGCGTGGCGTCGGATGCGGTCTGCAGCAGGGCCTGGTATGCGCCGTCGGGGATGTCGGCCAGGCCGGGGGCGGGCTGGTCGGGGGCGGCCAGGGCGGGCAGGGCGGCATCGTGGCCCGAGCGCAGGGCGGCCAGGGCGGTGCGCAGCCCGTGCAGCGCGGTGGAGAGGTCGCGGTCGCCCTGGTTGAAGGCGTCGTCGGCCAGCTGGCGCAGCTGCTCGTCGGCGTCCTCGCCCAGCAGGCGCGGGTTGTCGTGCACGATGGCGCGCAGCTGCTCGGGGGTGCTGGCGGCCAGGGCCTGGGTGATCGCCGCCGAGATCGCGGGGCCAGTGCGGCGGGCCGGGGCGGGCCGGGGCGCAGGCGCGGCGGCGGCGGGCGTGTCGGGCATGGGGATGGGCTTGCCAAAGCTGGGCTTGCCGCCGACCCGCGTGATCTGGCGGCGCACCAGGGCGCGGCGCAGGCCCTCGATCTCCTGGTGCACCTGCACGTCGCCCAGGTAGGGCAGCTGCGACTCCTCGGGCAGGGCGTCGGCCAGGCTATAGATCAGGGCCTGCGCCCGCTCGCGCCAGCGGTACTCCTCCTGCCCGGCGGGCACGGCGAAGTGCACCCGCCGCCGCACCGGGTCGTGGTAGAGCAGCTCGACCTGCGACTGGTTGGGTGCGCCGCACTGCGGGCAGGGGGCCATGTCCAGCTCGCCGTCGAGCAGCTGCTGGTCGAGGTCGGGGCGCTCGCCCGCATCCACGATCACCCAGGCCTCAACCTCGATTGGTGCGCCGCAGGCCGCGCACGTGAGGCGTATCCACTCCTGCGCCGAGATCGCCATAGCTCATCCTTTCTACTTGCTCATCGCATGATAGCAGATTCTGCGCGCCGATGCTGCGGGGAAACGGATACCTCGATGGCACAGGGGGAGGCGAATACCACGAAGGCACGAAGGGGAAAAGCGGCCATGGTGCAAGCCCGACCTGCCATGGTGCAAGCCCGACCTGCCATGGTGCAAGCCCGACCTGCCATGGTGCAAGGGTCGAGCCGACCGTAGGCAATGCTTGGAGCGTTGCCCGGTCGGCCCGACCAGCTGCGGCTTCGATGATAGCTGAAGATGACACCCATCACATAATGCACGCTTAACCATTCGCAGTCGGCTGCCGCTCATTGCGCCTGGGCGGCATCGCCTACCCACCCGATGCCTACGGCCCGCAACAATGCGCTCCACGCCGCGCATCGGCATCATCGAACACCCCTGCGATGCGCACGATGCCCACGGCGCGGGCGGGCACGAGACCCGCCCCTACAACAATGATTGCATCGCTGGCAGGGCATGACCGCTGGGGTCACGTGGTCAGGCATCCGCATGCCCAATGGCTGAAAACGGCCAACTGTCGCGCATGGGTCGGTGCGCGGTTTTTCGCCAACGGCCTCGCCCATCCAGCGAAGGTGCCGCGCGCGACGGCTGGCCATAATCCGCACCGAAGCGGTAGAGCATCGCCTCACGCGGCGGCCTATGTTCTCTTAAAAAAGCGGCCAGCGGCGTGCGCATGGCCTATTTGACGGGAAAAGAGGCGCTCCTCTACAATCGGGGCTATGAAAGCAACGATCAACACACGCGGCGCGACGCTGCGACGACATCTGCCCGCCATGGGCGCTGCGGTCATCATGGCCGCGAGCCTGCTGCGGCTGTACCGCCTGGGCGCGCAGAGCCTGTGGCTGGATGAGGGCGGCACCTGGGCCGAGGTGACGGGCAAGGGCTGGGGGCAGCTGGCCCAAGATCTCTTCGCGGGAACGGCGGGCTACCCGCTGTACCACCTGCTGATGAAGGCCTGGGTGGCGCTGGCGGGCGACAGCGAGTGGTCGCTGCGGCTGCCCTCGGCGCTGGCCGGGGTGGCCATGGTGGCCGCGCTGATGTCCGCCGCCCGCGAGCTGGCCCGCGCCAGCGGGGCCGACGGGCCTGGCCAGGCGCGCTGCGGGCTGGCCGCCGGGGCGGTGGCGGCGATCTCGCCCTACGCGCTGTGGCACGCGCAGGACGCCAAGGTCTACAGCCTGCTGATGCTGACGATGGCGCTGCTGCTGTGGGCGGCGCTGCGGGCGCTGCGGCTGCGCAGCCTGCGGGCATGGGCCGCCGTGGGCGCGCTGCTGCTGGTCAGCCTGTTCGTGCACCGGCTGGCGCTGCTGGCGGTGGCCGGGCTGCTGCTGGGGCTGGGCTGGGGCGGTCTGGCCGCTGGCGGCGGCATCTACCTGCCCGCGCTGCGCAGGCGCGGCGGGCTGGGGCTGAGCGCCGCGCTGGCCGCGCTGGGCCTGGGGGCGGGCGGCCTGGGCGTATGGGGGCTGGCCAGCGCGATCGAGACCAATGGCTGGCACGAGAGCGGGCACGCCGCCGCCGCGCCGCTGGAGAGCGTGTGGCTGAACCTGATGCACTTCGCGCTGGACCGTGGCGACCTAGGCGGCTGGCTGGGCGTGCCGCTGGCGCTGTGGGCCGCGCCCGCGCTGGCGCTGGGCGCGTGGGGGCTGGCGCTGCTGGGCCGGGCCGCGCGGCGCGGCGCCGGGGCCGCCGCCGTGGTGGGCGCGGCGCTGCTGCCGCTGCTGCTGTTCGCGCTGGCGCTGTTGCGCAGCCCGGTGTACGAGCCGCGCTACGCCGCCGTGGCCTTCCCGGCCTGGGCTATGCTGGTGGCCTGGCCGCTGGGGCAGGCCAGGGGCGGCGAGCGGGCCGCCGCGCTGGCGCTGGGCGCGGCGCTGCTGGGCGTGAATGCCGCCGCGCTGGCCCAGCCGGTGCACGGCCAGTTCAGCGGCGCGCCGGTGAAGGAGCAGTGGCGCGAGGGTGTGGCCGCCATCGCCGCCGAGGCCCACCCCGACGACCTGCTGGTGGTGCACCCCTACTACACCGAGGTGATGTGGCGCTACTACGCCAGCCGTGTGACTCCCGACCCGCTGCCCGCGCCCAGGGTGTTCGACATCTACGGCCAGGGCAACTGCGTGGAGGAAAACCGGGGCAACGCGGCGGCCATCCGCGAGTGCTACCGCCGCGCCTACGACGACCCATTCAACCAATTCGCCGAGGGCAAGAAGCGCGCCCTGCTGCTGATCGCGCCCGACCACGCCGCCACGATCGACCCGCCCAAGAAGCTGGCCGACCTGGAGTCCGACTACGCGGCGGGCTACATCCAGCAGCGGCCCGCCAAGGATGACGCCTACGGCTCGGTGGGGCTGCGCTTCGCCATCCCGCAGCGCTCGTGGCCGTGCGGCGGGCAAACGTTTGTGGGCGTGGAGACCATGTGCCAGAGCTACCCCGAGTTCTACCGCAGCGGCCACAGCAGCCGCGCGCCCGCGCCAGCGGTGGCGCTGGAAGCGACCTTCGGCGGGCTGATCACGCTGCGCGGCTACAGCGTGGACATGTTCGGCGGCGCGGCGCGGCCCGGCGGGGCACTGCCCGTGACGCTGTACTGGCAGGCGGCCAGCCCGGTCGACCGGCCCTACAGCATGTTCCTGCACCTGTGCCGCGACTGCGCGCTGCCGCCGCTGGCCGCCAACGACGGCCCGCCGCTGCACGGCTACCCCGACGCTGGCCTGACCAACACATGGGAGGTGGGCTACCCCGTCCACGACGAGCGCAGCATCGCGCTGCCCGCCGACCTGGCGCCCGGGCGCTACACACTGCTGCTGGGCATCTACCCCGCCGACAACCCCGCCGAGGCGGCGCGGCTGCCGGTGGCCAGCGCGCGGGGCCAGGTGCTGGGCGGCACGCGGCTGGTGCTGGGCCAGGTGGAGATCAGCAGGTAGCAAAAGGGCGGCCACATGCGGCATGTGGTCGCCCTGCTGGTCACAATCGGTTCTTCGCGCCTTCGTGGTATTGGCTACCCCGCCACGTCTACATCGCCGTAGCGTCGGCCCTTCCAGGTCACGCCGCGCCGCTGCGAGTGGCGGTAGGCCGAGTTGACCACAATGCCGATGAACACGAAGCCGCCCAGCGGGTGCAGCGCGAAGTCGCGCAGCGAGGTGGGGAAGAAGCGCCGCGCGCGCCAGCGGGTGATGATCACCAGGGCGCTGCTCAGCAGGTTGACCAGCAGCGGGTCGAAGATCGACTGGCTGAACTTAAACGCCACCAAAGCCCAGATCGTCAGAAAGAACGGGCTGATCGCCAGCGTGTAGGTGGCCAGCACCGCCAGGAAGGCGATGATGAAGCTGCGGTTCAGCATCAGGAAGTTATTCTTCGACCAGCCCTCCCAGATGCCATTGAGCGAGGTGTACATGCGGGTCGAGAGCACGGCGGTGCCGTCCATCATCACGATCGGCAGACCCGCGTGCTTGAACTCCCACGACAGCTTCTGGTCCTCCACCACCGCATCGCGCACGCGGGCGTGGCCGCCCACCTGCTCGTAGGCGGCGCGCTCGACCAGGATAAACTGGCCGTTGGCGAAGGCCCAGTCAGGGTAGCGCATGTCGTTCACGCGCAGCAGCGTGTCGGTGGACATGTTGAGGCCGATCACCACCGGCTGCACCGCCCGCTCCCAGAACGTCACCAGCTCCTGCCTGGCCCAGAGCGTGACCATCTTCACCTGGCGCTGCAGGGCGGCGGCGTAGGCGGCGCTGAGCGCGCCCGGGTCGATCGCCACATCGGCGTCGACGAACAGCAGCCACTCGCCCCGCGCGTGCTGCACGCCCGAGAACACCGCGTTGTTCTTGCCCGTCCAGCCCTTCTTGAGCGGCAGGCCCTGCACCACCTTCAGGCGCGCGTCCTCGGCGGCCAGCCGCGCCAGGATCTGGGGCGTCTCGTCGGTGGAGGCGTCGTCCACGGCGATCACCTCGAAGCGCGGGTAGCCCTGGGCCAGCAGCGAGCGCACGCAGCGCTCGATGTTCAGGGCCTCGTTGCGGGCGGGCACCACCACCGAGATCAGCGGCAGCTCGCCCTCGGGCGGGGCGGCGGGGCGCAGCACGGGCACGCGCCAGAGAAACAGGGCGATGCCGAAGGCGAACAGCCCCACCACCGCCACCGTGAAGATCGTCAGCACCCAAAGTGCGATCATAGCGCCTTACATTTCGACTAGCGGCAGAAGCTCAGAGAGCCGCGCGATGGTCGCCACCGGCCTCGGAGCATCCCCCGGCAACACTTCATTTCGAGGGTTCACCCACACAAACGGCATCCCCGCCGCCGCCGCGCCGCGCAGATCGTTCTCCACCGAGTCGCCCACATACAGCGTCTCAGCAGGCTGCGTGCCAAGCATGGCCAGCGCCATGTGGAAGATCGCGGGGTCGGGCTTGGCCACGCCCGCCTCCTCGGAGACGATGATCACCTCCATATGGCGGGCCAGCTCGAAGTGCTCGATCTTGCGGCGCTGGGTGCTGGTGGGGCCGTTGGTGATCAGGCCCACCTGCACGCGCTGGCGCAGCCGCTCGAACACCGGCAGCGCGTCATCCACCAGCGCCAGATCCTCGAACCAGCGGTCGCAGTACTGCTCGCTCACCTGGCGGATGAACGGCGCGTCGTCGATCTCCAGGCCGCGCAGAAAGTCGGGCATCTGGGCCATGTAGATCTTGCGGCGGATGGCATCCTGAAGCAGCGCGTCGCAGTCGACGTGCGGGTAGCGCCCCTTCACCGCCGCCAGCGCCCGCCGGAGCCTGCCGGTCCAGTAGGCGCGCAGATCATAGAGCGTGTCGTCAAGATCAAACAGAACAGCACGATACATAGCTTTGTATATTCTGAGGCGCAAGGTCACAAGCTGGGATGCGGTTTGTGATGGTCATACTGTCGGCTAATCATACCACACCGCAACAAGGGGCAGGCGGGGCGCAGGCTATGCTACACTAGGGCCGCATCGAGCACCGCAACACTACCGCGCCCGCGCGCCCGGCGCGCCGCGCAAAGCGAGCAGACTATGAGCATCATCGATATCGACGAGGTACGCGGCTGGGCCGAGGCGGCGGGCAGGCTGGCGCTGCAGCACTTCAACCACGTCGCAGGGCATCGCAAGGCCGACCGCAGCTATGTGACCGAGGCCGACGTGGCCATCGAGCGCCAGCTGGTGGCCCAGATCAGCGCGCGCTACCCCGACCACGGCATCCTGGGCGAGGAGCAGGCCAAGACCAACCTCGACCGCGAGTTCGTGTGGGCGGTCGACCCGATCGACGGCACCGCGTCGTTCGTGGCCGGGCTGGGCAGCTGGTGCATCTCGATCGGCCTGGTGCGCAACGGGCAGCCCTACTTCGGTCTCATCCACATGCCCACGCTGGGCGACACCTACCACGCCGCCGTGGGCGAGGGCGCGTTCCTGAACGGCCAGCCCATCCATGTGAGCCAGCCCGACGCGTGGGAGGGTGAGACCTGGCTGGCCACCCCGGCCACGCTGCACCGCAGCTTCGAGCTGGACTTCCCCGGCAAGACTAGGGTGCTGGGCAGCACGGCGGCCCAGATGTGCTACGTGGCCAGGGGCAGCGCCCTGGCCGCGCTGCTGGTGAACGCCTACCCGTGGGATGTGGCCGCCGGCCTCGTGATCGTGCAGGAGGCCGGCGGGGCGGTGGTGCCGCTCGACCCGGCCACGCCCACCGGCGGCACCGCGCTGGATGGCGGCTGGCTGCACCAGCCCGTGCTCGTGGCCGCGCCCGATCAGATCGCGCCGCTGCGCCAGGCCTTCCGCAGGCGCTAGGCTCTATACGTTCTACACAGCCTTTACGCTAGGGCAAACGGGCAACGCTGGAAGCAGGGGCATTGTGAACAGGGGCTTTTGTTCCTTTGTGTCTTGGTGGTAAACACGTTCTGCCGGACGAGAACGCAGAGACCCTGCCCCAGGCGTTCCTAGCCGGGCCAAACCGCATCAGACTATGCTACAATGGGAGACACTATCTTCACACCTAAGGGGAAGCCCATGTATCGCGCAGGCGACATTCTCGTCGTCGACGACGAGGTCAACATCGCTGATCTCATCAACGAGGTTCTCAGCGAGGAAGGCTATACCATCCGCCAGGCCCACAATGGGTCGAGCGCGCTCGCCCAGATCCAAGCTGGCGTCCCTGGCCTTATCCTGCTCGACCTCTCCATGCCCGACATGGCCGGTACCACGTTGCTCCGCCATATCCGCGACAGCGGGCTCACCGACGTGCCCGTGGTGATTATGACCGCTGGCGCAAACGCGCTGGGCGACCTGATCGCCCAGGGCGCAAGCGGGCTGCTCGCCAAGCCATTCGACCTTGAGGATCTTGTCCGCTGCGTCGCGCACCACGTCCCCAGCGCACGGATCGTCTAGCGCGCCTGCCAGCAGCACAAAGCCCAGCGGAACTAATCCGCTGGGCTTTTTTTGCACAAAAAACCTGGCCCGCAGCCGAAGCTGGGGCCAGGGGCGCGTAGCTCGTGCGAAGACGAGACTAGCGCTTGGTGTACTGCGGTGCCTTGCGGGCGCGCTTGAGACCTGGCTTCTTGCGCTCCTTCATGCGCGAGTCGCGGGTCAGCAGGCCAGCCTTGCGCAGCACCGGGCGCAGCTCGGGGTCGAGGTCGAGCAGGGCGCGGGCGATGCCGTGGCTCACCGCACCAGCCTGGCCGGCGATGCCGCCGCCGCGCACCTTGACCAGCACATTGAAGCTAGCGGTGTTGTTCGTCAGCTCCAGGCCGCGCACCATCAGCTTGTTCAGGCTGTCGATATTGCCGAAGTGCTCAGTCACCGAACGTCCGTTGACCACAAACTCCCCATTGCCGGGGAACAGGCGAACACGCGCCACCGCAGTCTTGCGGCGGCCGGTGCCCTGATAGTAGCGTTTCTCAGTCATCACATCTCCAAATCGAAGTTGTAGTAGCGTCTGCGCAGCCATGGGCTGCCGATCGCGGCCAGCGACGGTGCGACGCCTGTGTTCGTCACCCGCCATCTATCTGGGCAACTAGCCGTTGGGGCGCGGCGTGTACACCTTGGGCTGCTGGGCAGCGTGCGGGTGGCTCGGGCCAGCGTAGATCTTCAGCTTGCCCATGATCTGGCGGCCAAGCCGAGTCTTCGGGATCATGCCCTTCACCGCAAAGCGGATGATGCGGTCGGGGTGCGACGTCAGCATCCGGCGGTAGGTGATCTTCTTAAAGCCGCCCGGGAAGCCCGAGTGGCGGTAGTACATCTTCTGCTCCGCCTTGCGGCCGGTCACGCGCACCTTCTCGGCGTTGACCACCACCACAAAGTCGCCGCCGTCGATGTGCGGCGTGAAGGTCGGCTTGTGCTTGCCGCGCAGCAGGGTCGCGATCTGGGTCGAGAGGCGGCCAAGCACCTGGTCGGTCGCATCGACCACATACCAGTCGCGCTGGACCTCCGCCGTCTTCTGCATATATGTCTTCATCAAGAATGCTCCAAAAAAATGTGGCCGAAACTGGCCGCTCTTATATCCGAACGTCCGACCGTGCTATATCTGGCGCTGGCTGCGGCACCGTCGGCGGGTATGAGACCGCCGTCAGGCACAGGCCGTGCGCCGGGGCCGTGCGCCCCGCCTTGCGGCGATCGCGACCAGCCAGGATCGTTGGTATCGCCGCTGGGTCCATCCGGCCCTCGCCGATCTGAACCACCGTACCGACAATATTGCGCACCATATGCTGCAAGAACGCGTTTGCCGCAATATCTATGGCGATCAGCTCCCGCCCGCGCTCCTCGACCGAGGAGCACCGAGCCAGGAAGCATGTCCGCACCGTCGTGCCCTCAAAGGCTGCGACGGTAAACGCGGCAAAATCGTGCGTCCCCTCAAAGTGCGCTAATCCCGCCTGCATCGCCGCCGTATCGAGCCGCTTGGGCACATGCAGCACGTGCCGTCGAGCGAGCGGCGACTCGACCGGGCTATGATCGATCAGGTAGCGGTAGTCGCGCCGGATGGCGCTATGCCGCGCGTGGAAGTCCATCGGCACATACCACGCCGCGTGGACCGCCACATCCTCAGGCAGGATGGCGTTCAGGCCGCGCTGGATCGTCTCCGGCTCCAGCCGCGTGCCCGTGCGCACATTCGCCACCTGGCCAAGCGCGTGAACCCCCGAGTCGGTGCGACCAGAGAGGGTCACCCGCTGGCACTCCTGGGTCAGCTGCTCCCACGCGCCCTCGATCTCGCCCTGTACCGAGCGGCCGTTCTTCTGCCACTGCGATCCGACAAAATCGGTGCCGTCATATTCGATTCGCAGGGCGACGTTCTTCATACAGGAAAAAGCGCTTTGAAGCGTTACAACGCCTAGAGCAGCTCGAGCACCGCCATCTCAGCGCCGTCGCCCTTGCGGGGGCCGACCTTGGTGATGCGGGTGTAGCCGCTGCTGCGGGTGGCGTACTGCTCGGGCGCGAAGGCAAACAGCTTGCGCATCGCATCCTTGTTGGCCAGCCGCGAGAGGGCCAGGCGGCGGTTCTGCGGCGTGTCGGCGCGGCCCAGGGTGATCAGCTTCTCGATGTGGGGCTGCACAACCTTCGCCTTCGCCAGCGTCGTCTGGATCTTGCGGTGCTCGATCAGGGCGATCATCTGGTTGCGGATCAGCGCCACGCGGTGCTCAGCCGAGGTGCCCGGCATCCGCTTCGGTTTTCCGTGTCGCATTGTCGTCTATCCTCAAAATACACCACAAGCCTGCCATATGCTGGCAGCCCTGTGATCAGTTCTATGCCTTTGTTATGCCGCCGAGCTGCCCAGGCTGGTGAGCGCGTGGCCGCTGTTTGGCAGCAGGTAGCCGCGATCGATCAGCTTGTCGCGGATCTCTTCCATCGACTTCTGCCCAAGGTTACGCACGCTGAGCAGCGCCTTCTCGTCCATCTCAAGCACCTGGCCCACCTTGGTGATGTCGGCCCGCTTGAGGCAGTTGTAGGTGCGCGTCGACAGGTCGAGCTCTTCGATCGGCGTGTCGTAGATATCCGCCGGGATGGCCAGGCCCTTCGTCACGTCCGCCGTCGTCTCCTGCTCGGTAGACGAGCGGTTGAAGTCGGCGATCGTCTGGCTGTACTGCACCAGCACCTGGGCGGCGTGGCTCAGCGCATCGCCGGGCTTGATCGTCCCATCGGTCCAGATCTCCAGCAGCAGCCGGTCGTGGTCGGTCGCCTGGCCCACACGTGTGTTCTCGACGACGTAGTTCACCTTCGGCACCGGCGTGAAGATCGCATCCACCGGGATCTCGCCGATCGGCAGCGCATCGCGCTGGTCAGCCGGGAGGTAGCCGTGCCCGCGCTCGACAGTCATCTCGATCTCGATCGAGGCATCATCCGAATCCAACGTGCAGATATAGTGATTCGGATTAACCAGCTCGACATTGCTTGGTGTGTCGATATCGCTTGCGCGCACCACCCCAGCACCCTGCTTCGACAGAAGAACTTTCACAGGGCGCTCGGCATACGAGCGCAGGCGAATACCCTTCGTGTTCAGCACGATCTCGGTCACATCCTCGCGGACGCCCTGGATCGTGGAGAACTCGTGGTACACGCCATCTATTTTTATCTTTGTAATCGCCGAGCCAGGAATTGACGAAAGCAATACCCGGCGCAGTGCATTCCCAAGGGTATGACCGTAGCCAGGGTCGAGCGGTTCGATCTTAAATCGCCCGTAATTCTCCGCCGCCTGCACTACCTCGATCTTGGGCGTGGCGATGTCAAGCACAGATCGCCTCCTTATAGATTTCAGATTGCCAGCCCCAGCCGAAGCCGGAGCCAGCAATCTGCAATGCTTTTCCTTTAGCGGCTGTAGAACTCAACGATCAGCGCCTCGTTAATACCAAGCTCGGCGTCCTCGCGGCGCGGCATGGTGATAACCTCGCCCTCAAGGGTCGTCTCGTTGAAGCGCAGCCAGTCGGGGCTCTTGCGCGACTTCAGCTCGCCGCTCTCGACCAAGATCTTGAAGTAGGTGCGGCTGCGGCTCTCGGGGCGCACGGAGATCTTGTCGCCGGGGCGAACCGAGAACGAGGGGATATCGGTCTTGCGACCATTGACCACGATGTGGCCGTGGTTCACGATCTGGCGGGCCTGCGCGCGGGTGGTGGCCAGGCCAAGCCGGTACACCACGTTGTCCAGGCGGCGCTCAAGCAGCACGAACAGCGTCGCGCCCGTCTCGCCGGGGACGCGCTGCGCCTGCTCAAACAGCTTGCGGAACTGGCGCTCCAGCACGCCGTACATGTAGCGCGCCTTCTGCTTCTCCTGAAGCTGGAGGCCGTAGTCCGAGACCTGGCGGCGGCGGGAAGACGGGCCGTGCTGCCCAGGGGGGAACGAGCGCTTGCTCAGAATGCGCTGGCCCTTTTCGGTGATGCCGATCCCAAGGCGGCGGCTAATTTTACCAACTGGTCCTCGATAGCGTGCCATTGTTTCTCACTCCTCTGCAATTACACGCGGCGCCGCTTCGGCGGGCGGCAACCATTATGCGGGATCGGCGTCACATCGGTGATCGCAACGACCTGCAACCCGTGAGCCTGCAGCGAGCGAATGGCCGCTTCGCGACCCGCGCCCGGGCCCTTTACAAATACCTCAACCGAGCGCATGCCGTTCTCCATCGCGCGGCGGGCCGCCTGCTCGGAGGTGATCTGCGCGGCGTACGGCGAGCTCTTGCGGGAGCCTTTGAAACCATTCTGGCCCGCGCTCGACCACGAAACAACATTGCCCGAGGGGTCGGTGATGGTTACAATGATGTTGTTAAACGTACTCTGGATATGCGCCTGCCCACGAGGCACATTCTTCTTTTCGCGGCGCTTGCCACGCTGGCGCTTGCCAACGATCGGCGCGCCCTTTGCCGGTTGTTTTGCCATGACAACTCCTGTCACATGTCGCCTGCCTCAGGCGGCTTTCCTGATCTGGCGGGCGAGGCGTAACCCAATTCCGGTTGACGCCGTGATTGCTACTACTTCTTGGCCTTCTTCTTGATACCGATCGCCTGGCCCTTGCGCCCGCGCCGCGTGCGCGCGTTGGTGCGCGTGCGCTGGCCGCGCAGCGGCAGACCCTTGCGGTGGCGCAGGCCGCGGTAGCAGCCGATGTCCATCAGGCGCTTGACGTGCAGCTGCACCTCGCGCCGGAGGTCGCCCTCCACCACATACTCACGGTCCACGATCTCACGGATGCGGGTCACTTCCTCTTCGGTCAGATCACGCGTCCGCGTCTCGGGGTTGACGTTGGCCTTCACCAGGATGTCGACCCCGTTCGAGGCACCGATACCATACACATAGCGGATAGAAATACCAATCTTTTTGTTCCGTGGTATGTCGATTCCGGCAATACGAGCCATGAAACTTCTCCTATCCCTGGCGCTGCTTGTGCTTCGGCGTCCGGCTGCAGATCACCCGCAGCACGCCTTTCCGCCTAATGACCCGGCAGTACTCGCAGCGCGGCTTCACCGACGCTTGCACCTTCATGATCATGCTCCGATAATGCTACTTTTCCAGCCAGCGGCTGTCAAAGACACACACTAAGCTGCCCCGCCGATTTCGGCAGGCAGCCGCTCTGCTCGACCGCAAACTTTACCGATACCGAAAGGTAATTCTACCACGAGTCAGGTCATATGGCGAGAGTTCGACCGTCACGCGATCACCTTTCAGAATGCGAATATAGTGCATCCGCATTTTACCAGAAATATGCGCCAGCACTTCCAGGCCATTCTCAAGCTTCACCTTGAACATTGCGTTCGGCAGCGGCTCGACAATGGTGCCCTCCATCTCGATGACATCCTTCTTCTTTGCCATACCTCTCCTTTATGCGCCTTGCCACGTGAGGATCTCGGGGCCGCCGTCTGGCGTGATAGCGATGGTATGCTCGAAGTGGGCCGCCAGTCCACCGTCGAGCGTCGCCACCGTCCAGCCGTCGTCCAACTCACGCGACTCGTAGCTCCATTGGGTGACCATTGGTTCGATCGCAAACGTCATCCCCGGCAGAAGCTTGAGGCCCCGGCCAGGCAAGCCGTAGTTGTTGATCTGCGGCTCCTCGTGGAGCGAGCGCCCGATACCATGGCTGATATACTTTCGCACCACGCCAAAGTCCGCCGCCTCAGCATAGGTCTGCAGCGCGTGCGAGATATCACTTAGCCGATTGCCGGCCCGCGCAAACTCCAGCGCGTGGTAGAGCGCGCCCTCGGTTACATCCAGCAGCCGCCGCGCCGACTCGGAGATCTGGCCAACCGGGTAGCTCCAGGCCGAGTCGCCATGGTAGCCCTCCCAGATGGCCCCGATGTCAACGCTAACAATGTCGCCCTCATGCAGCACACGCCGGCCCGGTATGCCATGGACGATCTCATCATTCACCGAGATGCAGGTGGCCGCAGGAAACGGCACCTTGCCTGGGTACCCTAGAAATGACGGCGTTCCACCCTCGCGCACGATATGCTCGTGCACCAGTTTGTTGAGGGCCGCTGTGGTAACCCCTGGCCGAATAGCGTCGCGCAGCAGCTCGTGGCATTGGCCCACGATCCGGCCCGCCCGCCGCATCTTCTCCAGCTCAGTACGACTTTTAAGCGTTACTGCCATTGATTCCAATCGACTGCAGCATAGCCTCGGTTACCAGCGAGATCTCCTGCTGCCCATCGATCTCTCGGAGGTTCCCATGCTCGTGATAGTGCTGGATCAGGGGGCGCGTCTGCTGGAAGTAGACCTCCAGCCGATGCCGCGCTGTCTGCATAGTATCATCCGAGCGCTGGTAGAGCTTCCCGCCGCACGCATCGCATATATCGGGGCGTTTGGACGGGAAATAGTATATATTATACGTGGAACCACAGGTTTTGCAAGTTTGCCGCCCTGCCAGCCGCCGCAGCAGCACCGCATCGGGAACGCTGAGATACAGCACATAGTTGATCTCGCGCCCGTGCTTGGACAGCTCATCGTCGAGGGCGCGCGCCTGCTCGCGCGTGCGCGGGAAGCCATCGAAGATCACGCCCTGCCTGCAGTCTGCGGCGCTGATCCGCTCGATGATCATCTGGATGACCAGCTCGTCGGGCACCAGCTCGCCGCGATCCATGTAGGCCTTCGCCAGCATGCCCAGCTCGGTGCCTTTGCGTAGCGCCGCGCGGAACAGATCGCCACTGGCGATGTGCACTAGCCCGCTGCGCTCCTCCAGCACCTTGGCCTGGGTTCCCTTCCCCGCTCCTGGCGCGCCAAGAAGAATAACATCCATCTGCGCCCCTCTCTGCTCAGCACTGAGCCTGCTCTTCGGATGCGGTGCCTAGCTGTCGGGCAGGCGGCGCTGCACTGGTGCGCAGCGCCGCCGGGCAGGCTACTTGCTAATGAACCCCTCGTAGTTACGCATCACCAGCTGGGCCTCCAGCTGGCGCATCGTATCGATCGCCACACCCACCACGATCAGCAGCGAGGTTGCGCCAAGGCCGATCTGCACGCCCGTGAGGTGCTGGGTGATGTAGGGCAGGATGGCCACAATACCCAGGAACAGCGCGCCCACCAGCGTGATGCGGTAGACCACGCGCGCCAGATACTCCTCGGTCTTCTTGCCGGGGCGGATGCCCGGGATGAAGCCGCCGTTTCGCTGGAGCGAGTCGGGGATGTTCTGCTGCTGGAAGATCACCATGGTGTAGAAGTAGGTGAAGCCAACCACCAGCAGGAACAGCAGGACGGTGTAGACCACCGTGCCGCCAGCATACTGCGGGCTAAAAGTGCGGAACACGCCACAGGCGATCTGGGTCATGATCCCCGCGCCCGCATCGGCGGTACCGGTCGGGCAGCCGTAGGATGCGATCGTGCCGGGGAAGATGATGATGCTCTGCGCGAAGATCAGCGGGATCATGCCCGCCATGTTCACCTTCAGCGGGATGTGGCTCGACTGGCCGCCGTAGACCCGGTTGCCGCGCACGCGCTTCACATACTGCACCTGGATGCGGCGCTGCCCTTCCTGCACCAGCACAATGCCCACGATCGTGAGCAGCGCGATGACAATGAAGGCGACGATACCGATGATCTGCTCAGCACCAACCTGGGCTGTGCTGATGGCCTGGTAGATCACGCTGGGCAGCCGCGAGACAATGCCAGCGAAGATAATCATCGAGATGCCGTTGCCGATACCGCGCTCCTGGATCTGCTCGCCGAGCCAGATCAGCAGCATGGTGCCCGCCACCATCGTGGTGAGGATGGTGAGGGTCGGCAGGAAGTTGGTAACTAGGTCAAACGGCGTGCGGAACAGCGACACGCCATTGGTGGCCACCTCTAGCGTGCGGGTCTGGCCGAACGCCTGCAGGTAGGCCAGAGGCACTGTCAGCCAGAAGGTGATGCGGTTGATGCGCTGGCGGCCCTGCTCGCCCTCTCGCGAGAGCGTCTCGAGCGCCGGGATCAGCGGCGTCAGCAGCTGGACAATGATCTGAGCCGTAATATAGGGGTAAACCCCCATCGAGGCGACCGAGAGCTGCTGCAGCGCACCGCCGGCAAACAGGTTCAGCAGCTGGGCCAGCTGGTTGTTGGCCAGGGCATCCTGCAGGCTCTGCAGCGCCGTGGGGTTGATGTTCGGTACCGGAATATGGGCAATAAGCCGAAACACCAGCAGCATCCCGAGCGTAAACACAATACGGTTGCGCAGATCAGGAAGCTGCACGGCACGAAAAAGCGACTTTAGCATTGACGAAGCTCCTCGTCTTTGGAAGGAGAATCAAGCACCTGTGTGTAGGCCACAGGCGGCGGCCAGTGGCCAGCCGCCTGCTCCTTAGGTTTACGCTCTTATTCCGCGCTGTCGGCTCGGTTGACCATCGCCAGGTTCTCGCCACGGCTGCGGCTCTTGGGAATAACCACCCAGGGGATCTCGACGCAGGTGCCGCCTGCGGCCTCGATCTTCTGGCGGGCGCTGGCGCTGAACTTGTGGGCCTCGATCGTGAGGCTGGCGGTCAGCTCGCCGTCGCCGAGGATCTTCAGCGGCTGGCTCTTGCTGATCGCCTTCGAGGAAACCAGCATGGCGAGCGTCAGCGGCTCATCGGCCGGCCACTCGGCCAGATCGCCCACGTTGAGCACCTGGTACTCGATGCGCCACTTGTTCTTGAAGCCGCGCAGGTAGGGCAGGCGGCGGACAATACGGTTCTGACCACCCTCAAAGGTGCGGTAGGGGTTGGGCCCCGAGCGGGCCTTCTGGCCATTCATACCCTTGCCCGAGGTCTTGCCCTTGCCAGAACCGTGACCGCGGCCAACGCGCTTCGTGGTATGCGTTGAGCCAGCAGCTGGCTTCAGATCATGCAGTTTCATGGTTTCACCTTCGCTAAAACGCCGCCGCATAGCGCGACGACTCGCAGGATCGGCTGTGGCAGCAGGGGAAGAAGATCGCTGCCAGGCAGATCAGTTATTAGGATACAAGAAAAAGTATTATATACGAATTTTGCCAACGCATTGCAGCCCGGCAAAACAAAGAGTGGATCAAACAGGAGTGCAGAGCACGCCCGCTTGATCCGCTCACGCTGGCTCAATGTTGGCTAGGCTGCGTCGTCCGCAACTTCTTCCACCTTCACCAGGTGCTTTACTTTGAAGATCATCCCGCGGAGGGTGTTGCTATCTTCCCTCACCACCACGCTGTTCAGCTTGCGCAGGCCCAGAGCACGTACCGTCTCCTTCTGATCCCGCGCGTAGCCGATCGAGCTCTTGGCGTATGTAATCCGAAGCTTTGCCATAACTACGCCTCCTGCACCCGGGCCTTACGCATGCGCTGCGCAAGCTCCTGGCGGGTCAAGTCGCGCTTGCGGGCAACGTCTTCCAGCGACGAGAGCTCGCTCAGCGCCTGGAAGGTAGCCTTGACAACATTCACCGGATTGTTGCTGCCATAGCGCTTCGAAAGGATGTCTTTGATACCAGCGGCCTCGATCAGCGGGCGGACGCCGCGGCCAGCGATAACGCCGGTACCAGGGGCCGCCGGGATGAGGCGCACGCGGGTGGCCGAGAACCGAGTCTCGACCTCGTGGGGGATCGAGGTGCGGTACAGCGGCACCGAGATCAGGTTCTTCTTTGCCGCCTCGACGCCCTTGCGGATCGCCTCGGGGACCTCGCCAGCCTTACCCATGCCGACCCCGACATGGCCCTTGCCGTCGCCAACCACGACGACCGTGCTGAAGCTGAAGCGTCGACCGCCCTTGACCACCTTCGACACGCGATTGATCTGGACGACGCGCTCCTCAAGCTCGAGGTCTTCGGCATTAACACGTCTGCGATTCACGTTTCCTCCGAAAGTTAAGAGTTAAGAGTGAATCAGTAGAGAGTCCAAATACTCTTCACTCTTCACCGTCAACTACTAACTAGAATTCGAGTCCAGCTTCGCGTGCCGCCTCGGCCAGAGCCTGGATGCGGCCGTGGTACTTAAAGCCACCCCGATCAAATACGACTTTCACCACGCCCGCGGCCTTGGCGCGCTCGGCGACAGCAGCGCCGATCACCTTCGCCTGCTCGACCTTGGTACCACCAAGCTGCTCGGCAAACGACTTCTCGACAGTCGAGGCGGCAGCCAGCGTGCGGCCAGCCACGTCGTCGATCACCTGGGCGTAAATATGCTGATTGCTGCGAAACACTGCCAGCCGGGGGCGCTCGGTCGACCCGGCGACCCGGCGGCGCACGCGGTGGTGTCGCCGGATGCGCAGCTCTCGCGTTGTTCGTCCTGCCATGATAATCTCTCCTAAGAGAGGCAGGGATTATATCCCCCGCCATAGAAGCAACGCGCTATTGGCAGGGCGGCGATCTGTGGGCCACCCTGCCAGCGCTGCTCATTACTTCGTCTTACCGGCCTTGCCAGCCTTGCGGCGGACACGCTCGCCCTGGTACTTGATGCCGTAGCCCTTGTATGGCTCCGGCGGTCGCAGGGAGCGCATCTTGGCCGCTTCCTCGCCGACCATCTGCTTGTTGATACCGCGGATGGTCACCACCTGGGGCTCGTTCGCGCTGCGGCGCTCGGCCACCTCAAAGGTGATGCCCTCGGGCGGAACAATGCGGATGGGGTGCGAGAAGCCGACCTGAAGGATCAGGTTCTTGCCCTCGCGCGAGGCGCGGTAGCCGACGCCCAGAATCTCCAGAACGCGCGCGTAGCCATCGGTCACACCCACAACCATGTTGTTGAGCAGCGACCGCGTGAGGCCGTGCAGGGCACGGTGCTGGCGCGAGTCCGAGGGGCGCACCACGACCAGCGCGCCTTCCTGCCGATCAATCTGCATCTCGCTAGGCAGCTGCTGCTGCAGCTCGCCCTTCGGCCCCTTGACGGTAACAAAGTTGCCGTCGGCGATGGTAATGTCCACGCCCTTGGGGAGCGAGATAGGCTTTTTACCGATGCGTGACATCGTTACGCTCCTCCCTCGCTACCAGACGTAGCATAGGACCTCGCCGCCGACGTGCTCCTGGTAGGCCTGGTAGCCTGCCAGCACGCCCTTGGGGGTCGAAAGAATACTGATACCAAGGCCATTGCGCACCTGGGGGATCTCGTCCCGGCCAGTGTAGATGCGCAGGCCTGGGCGGCTCACGCGGCGCAGACCGGTGATCACCGGGCGGCGGTCGTTGGTATACTTCAAAGTCAGAACAAGTGTATCAGACGGCTTTCCAGCCTGCACCGTAAAGTCGCGAATGAAGCCCTCGCGCTTGAGGATCTCTGCAATCGCAACCTTCATCTTCGACGAAGGCATTGCTACCGTCTGGTGGCGCACCATGCCTGCGTTGCGGATTCGGGTCAGCATGTCGCCGATTGGGTCATTAACGCTCACTGCGATTCCTCCTTAACAACGGCTATTACCAGCTCGACTTGGTAACGCCGGGAATCATGCCCTTCAGCGCGTGCTCGCGGAAGCAGATACGGCACATACCGAAACGCCGCATATAGGCGCGGGAGCGACCACAGACCTTGCAGCGATTGTACGCGCGGGTCTGGTATTTCGCCGGCCGCTGGGCCTTGATAATAAGCGATGTCTTAGCCAAAGCTCAATCCTCCTGAAGGTCGAACTAGTTAGCGGTCTTTCCGCTCCTGGCCCGCCCTTAATCGCGGAATGGCATCCCGAGGCGCTTCAGCAGCGCGTAGCCCTGCGCGTCATCCGGGGAAGTAGTCACAATCGCTACCTCCAGCCCGCGAACTTTATCTACCTTGTCGTACTCAATCTCTGGGAAGATAATCTGCTCGCGCAGGCCCAGGCTGTAGTTACCGCGGCCATCGAACGACCGGCGGCTGACGCCGCGGAAGTCACGGATGCGCGGGAGCGCCAGGCTCACCAGGCGGTCGGCAAATTCCCACATCTGCACGCCGCGCAGGGTCACCATCGCGCCAATCGCCTGGCCCTGGCGAAGCTTAAATGCCGCGATCGACTTCTTCGCGCGAGTCACCACCGGCTTCTGGCCGGCGATCGCCTGAAGGTCGGCCACAGCCGCTTCCAGCGCCTTGGGGTTCTGGAGAGCCTCACCCAGACCAATGTTCAGCACAATCTTCGACAGACGAGGGACCTGCATCACGGAAGAATAGCCAAACTCCTGCAGCAGGGCGGGGACAACCTCTGTCGTGTATTTTTCCTTTAACCGCGGGGTCATCACTTGCTCCTCAAGGGCTTGGAGAACGTCGGAGCGCCCTCCGGCCTTGGTCTAAATTACTCAATCGTTGCGTCGCAGGCCTTGCAGAACCGCACCTTGCGCGAGCGGCCCTTGTGGTCCTTCTCGTCGAGGAACCGGTGGCCAGTGCGCGATGCGCGACCGCAGCTTGGGCAGATAAGCATCACATTGGAGGCGTGAAGCGGGGCCTCCATCTCGATGATGCCGCCGGGCTTCCCCGGGCCACGGGCCTTCATGTGGCGCTTCACAATGTTCAGGCCCTCGACCACCACGCGATTGTCGCTCGGAACCGAGCGCGTGATCTTGCCACGCTTGCCCTTATCCTTGCCGGTGATGATCAGTACTTCATCGCCAGTTTTGACGTGCATAATATCCTCGCAGAAATCAGATGTCATCGTCCGTCGACAGCGTTGGCCATAGAGCAGACGATGCCGTCTGAGTCCTCAGTTACAGAACCTCCGGCGCAAGCGAGATGATCTTCATGAAGGCTTTCTCGCGCAGCTCGCGGGCCACTGGCCCAAAGATGCGCGTGCCGCGCGGGTTGTTCTCTTTGCCGATGATCACGGCCGCGTTGTCGTCGAAGCGGATGTGCGAGCCATCGGGGCGCACATACTCTTTGGTCACGCGCACGATCACCGCGCGCACAACCTCGCCCTTCTTCACCGCGCCGCCGGGGGTCGCATCCTTCACCGAGGCGACGATCACATCGCCGATGCGGCCATACCGCACGCGCGAGCCGCCCATAACGCGGATGCACATGATCTCTTTCGCGCCGGTGTTATCGGCGACTTTCAGGCGGGTCTGCTGCTGGATCACGCTACACCTCCTCGCCCTTGGTCACGATCTCGATCACTTCCCAGCGCTTGGTCTTGCTCAGCGGGCGGGTCTCGCCGATCCGCACCACATCACCGATCTTGCACACGTTCTCTTCGTCGTGCGCGTGGAACTTCTTGGTGACACGGATGGTCTTCTTGTACAGGGGGTGCGGCTTCAGCCGGTCCACTGCGACCACCACGGTCTTGTCCATCTTGTCGCTGACCACGCGGCCAACTTTATACAAGCGACGTCCTTCAGCCATGACTGCTTTCCTCCACCGTTACCCGGTCGTTACAAACCCAGCTCGCGCTCGCGCAGAATCGTCTTGATTTGCGCGATCTCGCGCCGCACGACCCGCGGGCGACCGGTGGCAGTAAGCCGGCCCACGGACTGCTGGAACCGAAGATTGAACAGCTCCTCGTAGCGTTCCTTGATCATATCCTGGAGCCGGGCATCATCAATGTTTCGCAGTTCGCTGGTTTTCATTGCGCTGCCTCCATCTCCTCGCGCCCGATAATCTTGCACTTGATCGGCATCTTCTGCGCGGCGCGCCGAAGGGCCTCAAGCGCCAGATCCTCGCGAACGCCACCAAGCTCGAACATCACGCGGCCCGGCTTCACCACCGCAACCCAGTGATCCACGGCACCCTTACCGGAACCCATGCGGGTCTCGGCGGGCTTGCGGGTCATCGGCTTGTCGGGGAAAATGCGGATCCACACTTTACCACCGCGCTTCACGTGGCCGGTGATGGCACGGCGGGCGGCCTCGATCTGGCGGCTGGTGATCCAGGCGGGCTCGACAGCCATCAGGCCGAAGTCGCCAAAGGACACCTTGTTGCCACGAGTCGCAAGGCCGCGCAGGTCGCCGCGGTGGGGCTTGCGGTATTTCACGCGCTTTGGTAGTAGCATTTTCGTTATCCTCCTTAGCTGCGTGCTCGCTGGCCGCCGCGCTGGCCGCCGCGCTGGCCGCCGCCACCGCGCTGGCCGTTGCCGCCACGATCATTGCTGCCGCCGCGATCATTGCTGCCGCCGCGATCATTGCGGTTGCCACGCCGCCGCGGGCGCTCTTCTTCCTGAATCTGGGGAGCAGGGGCCGCAGCGCGCACCAGGCCATCGGCACCGGGGAACACCTCGCCCTTGTAGATCCACACCTTCACGCCGATGCGGCCGTAGGTGGTGTGCGCGTGGACCACAGCGTAGTCGATGTCGGCGCGGAGCGTGTGGCGCGGCACGCGGCCATCCTGCTCCACGGCCTGGCGGGCCATCTCGGCACCAGCAAGGCGACCGCTGCACTTGATCATCACGCCCTGCGCGCCCAGGCGCATCGCGCGCTGTACGGCCTGCTTCATCGCGCGCTTGTAGCTGACGCGCTTGGTGATCTGCTCGGCGATGCTCTCGGCAACCAGCTGCGACTCCAGCTCGGGCTGGTGGATCTCCTGGATGTTGAGCTTCACCTTCTTGCCGGTGCGCTTCTCGAGCTCGGCCTTCAGGTCATCGACCTTCGCGCCACGCTTGCCGATCACGATACCGGGCTTCGCGGTGTAGACAGAAACTTCGATCTTGTTTGCCGAGCGCTCGATCTCGACGCGGCTGACGCCCGCGCCCTCAAGCTCTTTGATCACCAGCTTGCGAAGCGCCAGGTCCTCGTGGAGCTGATCAACATAGTTGCGGTCAGCGTACCACTTCGACTGCCAATCCTTGATGTAGCCAAGGCGGAAGCCAATAGGATGAACTTTGCGACCCATTTAGATCTCCTCGCCGTCGTCTACGATCACGGTAATATGCGCCGTCTTCCGGACGATTCGATCCGCACGGCCACGGGCGCGTGGCATCATGCGCTTCAGCGTCGGGCCTTCGTCGGCGAAGATCGTCTTCACGACAAGGCTGCTCGGCTCCATATCGTAGTTGTTCTCGGCATTTGCCGCCGCCGACTTGATCGTCCGCGCAACCTCGACCGCAGCTTTCTGCGGCATGTAGCGCAGGGTCGACAGCGCTTTTTCTACCGGCATACCGCGCACGACATCGCACACAAGCCGGACTTTGATCGGAGAAATCCGAATTCCGCGGGTGATTGCTTTCGCCTGCATTTACTTCGCCTTCCCTCGCTTATCGGCCTTCTTGCCGCCGTGACCACGGAAGAAGCGCGTAGGCGCGAACTCGCCCAGCTTGTGCCCGACCATATTTTCGGTTACGTACACCGGAACGTGGCGGCGACCATCGTGAACCGCGATGGTGTGGCCCACCATCTGAGGGAAGATTGTCGAATCGCGCGACCAAGTACGAAGCACGCGCTTCTCGTTTGCCCGGTTCATGTCCTCAATGCGGCCAAGCAAACGCACGTCTACGTACGGCCCTTTTTTCGATGAACGCGACATGTGTCCCTTCCTTTGTATTGGGAGAAGGTGGAAGCCAAGCAATCGGCCTGAACTCCCGGCGCGCCGGTTACGCGCTCCCAACAACAGTTTTAAACCACAAACGAGGCGAAGGTCGCAAAGCTGTGCAGATGAAGACACTGCATGCTCTTTGCGTCCTTCGCACCTAGTCCGGCATTATACCATAAAATTTACTTGCTGCGGCGGCGCACGATGAAGCCGTCCGTGCGCGGGTTGTGGCGAGTGCGCACACCGCGGGCGGGCTTGCCCCACTTGGTCTTCGGGCCCTTGAGGCCCACCGGGGCGCGGCCCTCGCCACCACCATGCGGGTGGTCGCGCGGGTTCATCACCGAGCCACGAACCTCGGGGCGGCGGCCCTGCCAGCGCTTGCGGCCAGCCTTGCCAAGCCGGATGTTCTGGTGATCGACGTTGCCCACTTGGCCGACCGTGGCCATGCAGTTCACGTGCACCATACGCATCTCGCCCGAGGGCATGCGCAGCGTGGCGTAGTCGCCCTCGCGCGCCATCAGCTGGGCACCCATGCCAGCGCTACGGGCCATCACGCCACCGCGCCCGATCTCGAGCTCGATGTTGTGCACGGTGGTACCGAGCGGGATGTTGCGCAGCGGCAGCGCATTGCCGGGGCGGATATCGGCCTCGGGGCCGCTGACGACGGTATCGCCGTCCTTCAGGCCCAGCGGGGCGATGATGTAGCGCTTCTCGCCGTCCTCATACTGCAGCAGGGCGATGCGCGACGAGCGGTTCGGATCGTACTCGATGCCGATCACCTTCGCCGGAATGCCGAGCTTGTTGCGCTTGAAGTCGATCACGCGATAGTGACGCTTGGTACCGCCGCCACGGTGGCGGGTGGTGATCCGCCCGTGATTGTTGCGGCCGCCAGTCTTGCGCAGCGGCTCGAGCAGCGACTTCTCAGGCGTCTTCTTGGTAATCTCCTCGAAGGTCGAAACCGACATGTTACGTCGACCTGCCGAGGTAGGTTTATATCGTCGAATACCCATTGTTATTCTCCGGTACGAGCGTCAGGGGATGGGCGCAGCGCGGCACCATCCCCTGGGCGCTCCATACTAGCTCTCGAACAGATCGATCCGGCTGCCGTCAGCCAGGGTCACAATCGCCTTCTTCCAGTCCTTGGTGTAGCCCAGCTCACGGCCACGGCGGCGCAGCTTGCCGCGCACGTTCATGGTGTGCACCTGTGCGACCGTCACCTTGAAGATATGCTCGACAGCCTTCTTGATCTCAGGCTTCGACGCATTCCGCTCCACCTCGAAGCTGTACTTGTTCAGCTCCATCAGCTTGGTGTTCTTCTCGGTGATCAGCGGGCGGATGATGATCTGATAGGGGTTCATGCTAGGCTGCCTCCTCGGTCGTGGCAACGCCGTTCGCGGCAGCGCTGAGGTAGCTGTCGATCACCTCAACCGCCGGGCTGGCGATCAGCACATTGTCGAAGCGCAGCAGATCGATCACGTTCAGGTAGTGGGCCATCAGGGTCTTCACGTTGGGAAGGTTGCTGGCCGACTTCTGCAGAGCCTCGTTCTTCTTGTCGACGACGATCAGGGTGCTGCCCGTGCTGAGCTTCAGCGAGCTAAGCGCCGCGATCATGTCCTTGGTGCGGGGCTGCTCGAACGCGAGCGACTCCACGAAGCGCACCTCGTTGGCCGCAAACTTGGCCGAGAGCGCCGAGCGCACGGCCAGGCGGCGCATCTTGCGCGGCATCTGCACCGCGTACGAGCGCGGGTGCGGGCCGTGGGCCACGCCGCCGCCCTTGCGGTGCGACGCGCGCACCGAACCCTGGCGAGCGCGACCAGTGCCCTTCTGGCGGTACAGCTTGCGGGTCGAGCCTGCGACCTCACCGCGACCGCGGGTGTTGTGCGTACCCTTGCGGGCGTTAGCCTGCTGGCGGATCATCGCCTGGTGCATCACCGGGACGTTCGGCTCGATGCCAAACACATAGGCATCCAGCGTGATATTGCCAACCTGGTCGCCGGCCTGGTTGTAAAGTGGTGCTTCCATTACCTACTTACCCCCCTTCACAGCCCGACGAACCATCACAAGGCCATTCTTCGCGCCAGGGACCGAGCCGCGAATGAGCACGAGGTTCTTGTCCGTGATGACTTCCACAACCTGCAGGTTCTGAACCGTCACCCGCTTGTTACCCATGCGGCCAGCCATACGGGTGCCCTTGAACACGTGGCCAGGGGTCGTACCGGCACCGATCGAGCCCGGCGCACGCGAGCGGTCGCTCTGACCGTGGGTGCGGGGACCACCGCGGAAGTTGTGGCGCTTCATAACGCCAGCAAAGCCGCGGCCCTTCGAGGTACCTGTCACGTCTACCGCCTGCCCAGCATCGAAGAGATCCGCCTTCAGCTCCTGGCCAACCTCATACGCCGTCACATCATCCGCCGAGAACTCGCGGATGTAGCGGGTAAGGCGACCAGCTTTCTTCAGGTGGCCCTGCACAGGCTTCGTCAGGCTCTTCGCCTTAATTTCGCCATAGCCGATCTGGACCGCTGCGTACCCGTCACTCTCCTTCGTCTTCACCTGCGTGACCACGCAGGGGCCAAGCTCGATCACCGTCACCGGGATCGCCTCACCCTTCTGGTCGAAGACTTGGGTCATGCCGATCTTGCGGCCTAACAATCCTTCAATCACAATTGCACCTCCACAGCTTGCGGCAACTGCCGTATCGGCTGCGTTTTCATTTCGGATCACATTGCACACACCGGCCCGAAGGCAGAGCCAGTAGAAAAAATCGTCTCTGCCCGTACCTCTGCGGCGCTGCTGATGCCGATCTCTTACAGCTTAATTTCGATGTCTACACCGGCGGGAAGATTCAGCTTCATCAATGCATTAATTGTCTGCTGACTCGGGTCAAGCACATCAATCAACCGCTTGTGCGTGCGGATCTCGAACTGCTCCTGCGAATCCTTGTCAATAAACGCGCTACGAATCACACTGAACTTCTCAACCTTGGTCGGAAGCGGCACCGGGCCAGCTACCAGTGCACCGGTTCGCTCCGCAGCCTCAACTATTTGGCGTGCCGACTGATCTAGGATCTTGTGGTCGTACGCTTTGAGGCGAATGCGGACCTTTTGCTTCGCCATGTCAGCTCCTCATGTCATACCGGTGCCGGGGCAGGGTTCAGGGGACAGCAACCAGCCGTCGCTGCCCCCTGGTCCATCCGTCACCGCAAGAAATTACTCAACGATCTTGGTAACGACGCCCGAGCCAACGGTGCGGCCACCCTCGCGGATCGCGAAGCGCAGACCGTCCTCGATCGCCACCGGCACGATCAGCTCGACGTCCATCTCGACGTTGTCGCCCGGCATCACCATCTCCATGCCCTGGGGCAGGACGATCGAGCCGGTCACGTCGGTGGTACGCACGTAGAACTGCGGGCGGTACCCGGCGAAGAACGGCGTGTGGCGGCCGCCCTCTTCCTTCTTCAGCACGTAGACCTGGGCCTTGAACTTCTTGTGCGGCTTGATCGAGCCCGGCGC